>JAVFAG010000132.1:0-5869 GCA_034002585.1 Paludibacter sp. | reverse complement strand
TACATACGAGCTTACGATATCGGCACTTGCTTCCACACTCTGAGCCTGAACTCCTGTTGTTGTTAACACTGCAATCATAGCGATTGCCATCATTTTCATCTTATTCATACTTTTACTTTTTAAAAAACATTAAACCTAAAAAAACTATACCTTTATATTTATTGTAAGATGATGGAGTCCCGGGCCCGGGGATTATTCCAATCGTTTCATTGCTGCTATGGTTGCTTCCCGGCTTCCAAAGGCCGAGAATCGTACAAATCCTTCTCCGCTTGCTCCGAATCCTGCTCCGGGTGTCGTCACTAAATGCTTTTCTTTGAGCAGATAGTCGAAATATCCCCAACTACTCATTCCTGCAGGTGCTTTTGCCCATACATAGGGTGCATTGATGCCGCCATAAATTGTATAACCGGCTTTCAATAATCCTTCGCGAATGATGCGGGCATTTTCCATATAATACCCAATCAGGGCTTTTACCTGTGCCTTGCCTTCGGGAGTATAGGTTGCTTCTGCTGCCCGTTGAACCACATAGGATGTTCCGTTGAACTTAGTGGTATGGCGGCGGTTCCAGAGTCGGTTCAGGGCTATTGCATCCCCGTTGCGGGTGTAAGCCATCAGTCCGCGGGGAACTACTGTATAGGCGCAACGTGTTCCTGTAAAACCTGCTGTTTTGGAGAAACTGCGAAATTCAATGGCCACTTCGCGGGCGCCTTCTAGTTCATATATACTATGAGGAACGTTTTCCTCTGTAATGAAAGCTTCATAAGCTGCATCAAACAGAATGATGCTTTTCTTTTCCTTTGCATAATCCACCCATTTTTTAAGTTGATCGTGGGTGAGGGTGGTACCTGTTGGGTTATTCGGATAGCAGAGGTAGATGATATCCACTTCTTCGCGGGGAAGTTCGGGAACAAATCCATTGGCTTCGTTGCAGGGCAGGTAAACGATATTGCTCCAGGCACCGGTTTCACCTGGTTCGCCGGCTCTGCCTGCCATAGCGTTGGTATCCACATATACCGGATAACTCGGATCAGTGATGGCCACTTTGTTATCTGCACTGAAAATATCACCTATATTTCCTGTATCACTTTTCGAACCATCGCTTACAAATACCTCGTCTACTTCCATGCTGATGCCACGTGAGTGGTAATCATTTTCACAAATCGCTTTTCGTAAAAAATCGTATCCCTGTTCTGGTCCGTATCCCCGGAATGTAGTACTGTGTCGTTGCTCTTCGGCCGCTTTAATCATTGCATCCACCGAAACATCGGGGAGCGGAAGGCTTACATCGCCGATTCCCATGCGGATAATCTTAGCATCGGGTTCCTGCTGTTGCAGGAGATTTACCCGTTTGGCTATCTCTGAAAATAAATAGGTAGCCGGTATTTTTATGAAGTTTTCGTTTATTAATGTCATGAGTCTTTTTCGTTTTATTGCATTGTTTCTCCTTCAAATACAAAAGTCGCCGGGCCTGTCAGATACACATGATTATCAAGTGCGCTCCATTCTATCTGTAATTCGCCTCCTTTCAGTTCAACAGTCACTTTACGGGCCATTTTCCCGTTCACCACTCCTGCTACCACCGAAGCACAGGCGCCTGTTCCACAAGCCATTGTTTCGCCCGATCCGCGTTCCCAAACTCTCATCTTAATACGATCGGGGCTCGTTATTTCAATGAATTCAGTATTTACTCTTCTTGGAAAAAAATCGGAATTTTCTATTACCGGCC
Organism: Paludibacter sp.; assembly: GCA_034002585.1. GTDB lineage: Bacteria > Bacteroidota > Bacteroidia > Bacteroidales > Paludibacteraceae > Paludibacter. The sequence goes on along the minus strand of JAVFAG010000132.1, from coordinate 4,143 downwards.
CTATGGCTTCCAGGTTGAGTGAATCGATTCCTTCTGTAAATATAACTGCGTGAGGATTGCCCATTGAAACGGCTGTTACGTTGTACTTGATTTTTTTGTCGAATCGTAACGGACGGTTGATTAGTTCATCGAATTCTGTTTTTACAGGAATGCTGGTTGCCTTCAATTCGGGCTCACCCATATCCACTGTCACCTTTTCCACTTTGCCGCATTTACCCGGATACAACTCCAGTATTTTTACTCCGGCCAGTGTTTCGAGTGTTAAGCTTGTTTTGGTAGTCATTCCCTTGTCGTATACGTATTTCCCGATGCACCGTGAGGCGTTTCCGCACATTTCCGATTCTGAGCCGTCGGCATTGAACATGCGCATCCGGAAGTCGCAGGTTTCGGAGGGAAGTATCAGTACTAATCCGTCGGATCCTATGCCCGTGTGCCTGTCGCTCCAGGTTATCGCTGCATTTTCAGGATTGTCAATTTGTTCGATAAAACCGTTTACGTATATATAATCGTTACCGGTTCCATGCATTTTGGTAAATTTCATCTTGTTTAATCGCTTAGAGTGTTTCAAAATGTTTTGTTGTTTCTGATGCAAAATTACAGACAGCTGAGGAAGGTGACAAATATTTTTGCCACTGATTCAGAAAAAAAATGAACAAGTAATGAAATGTAAGCATGGAAGTTAAATTGCTTACATAATGAAAGTAGAGTCGGCCTGCAAGGTTTAGGCTGTAATTTGGTGCTTGGGGGAATTCTGAAAATTAAAGTTGTTTTAAATAACAAAAATATAAATATGTTAGTAAAAATAGTGAAATGCTATCAAAAATATGCTATATAGGGCATAATAATTTACATAAATGCTATATGTGAGGATTATTGAAATAAAATGATAAATATTGATTTATGTTTTTTTATCCATGAATTTGGCTACAAACACATCTCCCGAGACATTTACCACCGTTCGAAGCATATCCAGAGGTCGATCAATACCGAGGATAATTACTAGTCCCTCAGTTGGAATGCCAACGCTGGAAAGTACCATAACGGTCATCACGATGCTACCTCCGGGAACGCCGGGAGTGCCTATAGACGCAAGTACGGTAAGTAAAAGAATACTAATAAGCTGAGCGACCGAGAGATCGATGCCATACAACTGAGCAATATATAAAATGGAAACAGCCTGGTAGGCACTGGTGCCATCCATGTTGATAGTGGCGCCTACCGGAAATACAAACGAAGCAGTTTCCTCGCTAATGCCCAGCTTCTTCTGACTTTGTTCCATTGTAAAAGGAAGGGTGGCAGCACTGGAACTGGTCGAAAAGGCCAATAGTTGTATAGGGAAAAGGCCTTTTAGAAAATCTTTCCCGGGATAACCGGCCAATAGCTGAACAGCCAACGGATAAATTAAAAATGCGATTATTCCCAATGTTAACACGACTGTCAGAGCATACATACCCAACGAAGCAAAAATCGATGTGTCGCCTGCAAAATCGGTGACCATTCCTGCCATCAGGGCAAAAACACCCACCGGTGCATACAGCATGATGAAGTCGACGATTTTCAGAATAACAGTATTCGTTGCATCAATAACCGGCATCAAAGGGGCTGATTTTTCCTTGCCGACGGCAATCAGGGCAATCCCGGCAACCAATGCCACAAAAATTATCTGTAGCATTTTGGAATTGTCGGTTGCGGCCATGGCGAGGTTCTCGGGGATAATGTCGACCACAAACTGCAACGGACCTGTTTCCTTCAAAACACCTGCCTGTTGCACCTTTTCATTCAGATTATTCTGATATTCCTGATTAAGAGCGGCTGTTTTATCCCCGGGAAGAAAACTGCCCGGTCGTATCAGACTTACCATGGCCATTCCCAGCGATACAGCAATGAGAGTGGTAACAATATAGGTTGAAATGGTTTTTAATCCCAGGCGTGTCAGTCGTGCCATGTCACCCATCTGACTTACTCCTTTCAGTAAGGATATAAATACCAGTGGAACAGCTATCAGTTTAAGCAGCCGGATGAAAATGGTTCCCCAGGGTTTAATCCAATCGGTTACCAGAGTAGGGAAGCCTGCTATCAGAAACAGGTATCCGGAAAGTGCACCAATTACCATGGCCAGCAGGATTTGCAGGTAGAGTGGGGTGGTACGCAGCTTAAACATAGGCAAAGTAAAAAGGATTTGTAGCGCTTATTCTTTCATCAGGTATTGCGACAGACCGGGACTGTGTTGAGCGATGAGTATCTCCCGACCTTTTATATAATCGGTGTCGTTGGCAGCATGTTGTCCACGGATAGTCAGAATCTCAAGTTGCTCGGTGGCTTCCACTCTGAAGTAATTGCTCAGTTCATCAACAGCTTGTGGCAGGTAGCGGTCGTTACTCACGCATACCGAAAGGGTAGTGGCCGAGGTCTGTATCATCGAAATCATCAGGCGGTGTTTATTCATTACCGTGAAAGCCACCGAGAGGTTTTCCTTGATTACAAAGGAAAAGTCGAGAGGGGAAAGAAGGAGTAAGGCCTGATTTTTTCGTTGAATGTATACCGGCACATCGATGGGCTTGCTGATGGTGGCGCGAATCACTGACCCGGCCTCGTGCGGTGTACTGAACGGTCGCACATACAGTGGTATGTTTTTATTTTCCAGTGGTTTGATGGTTTTCGGGTGAATCACCTGTGCGCCACTCAGGGCCATATCCACGGCATCGAGGTAGGTAAGCTCGGGGATATGTACCGTATTGCTGAATACCCGTGGGTCAGCATTCAGGATGCCCGGAACATCTTTCCAGATGGTTACGCTTTCGGCATTCAGCAGGTTGCCCACCACAGCAGCGGTATAGTCCGAGCCTTCCCGGCCCAGGGTTGTAGGGCTGCCATGGGGATTGGTGCCAATAAATCCCTGGCCGATGCAGATGCGCTTAGCGCTTTCGTGAACTGCAGCTCCTATGCGTTTTTGCGAATCGTCCATCCGTACATTGGCTGCCCGGAAATTACTGTCGGTCACCAACAACCGTCGCATATCGAGCCAGGCGTGGTCGATGCCCCGTTCGGTGAAATAAGCCGAAACTATGCGGGTGGAAAGTATCTCTCCATACGATACCAGTCGGTCGTACCAACGGTCGTAATCATCACCTGCATTATCGATTATCACCTTTTTTAGTTCGTCGATATCGCCGCGAATGGCATTCAATCCATTGTCGGCATTTTCGAACAAGTCTGAAATAATTCCTGCATGATACGTTTCCACTTCCTGTAGTTTATCCAGGGCTGCATCGTCGTTGCCCTTCATAAAATGAGCGAGCACTTCTTCCATGGCATTGGTGGTTTTTCCCATTGCCGAAATCACAATGAACAACTCGTCCTGAACTTCCGAAACAATGGAAACGATGTTACGGACTCCTTCCGCTGAACGCACCGAGGCGCCTCCGAATTTGTAAACCTTCATTTTCGTGTTTTAAATTTTATTACTTCTGAATCCTTACTGCTGCTGAAAATTCTGCATCCTGTAAGTAAAATGTATTGACTGCAAAGATACACTTTTTTACAAATTGCAAAGGTTTAACACTTGCCAACTTGTAAAGAAATCAAAGATGTTGTTCAGAGGTGCTGGTAATCAATTGCTAAACTTTATACCGATGTAAAACGATCGGGGCAGCGACGGCCCATACACGTAACCTGCATCGCGGAGTGCACCCTTGTCCAAATCCTTTTGATAGGCATTAAACAGATTCTTTACCCCGCCACTCAGTTGTGCGGCAATTCCGTTGATACGCCAGTCGTACGATGCCTTCAGATTCAGGTCGATGAATGAAGGTGTAGTCTCGAGCCGATCGGCAGCGATGTAACCTGCATAGTGAGGGGCCAGCATACTTCCTGTATACGTCCCCGTTGCATTCAGCAAGAGTTTTTTAGTCAGATTATAAGCAACCGTGAAATAGCCGTATTGATTGGGGATACGAAGCATGCGACGCTCGGGAGCCACTGTTGCATCGTCCGACCAGCGTTCAGCTTCATCGTACAGACTTTGTTGCAGCGTGTAACCGGCTTGTAACTGAAGGCTGGCAGAAGGAATAATTCTTCCTTCCAGGTTGATGCCACTTACCTGCGCACCCGATCCGTTTACCCGGTTCATGATGATATTTCCAT
>JAVFAG010000131.1:0-5915 GCA_034002585.1 Paludibacter sp. | reverse complement strand
GAACCCATCACCTCGTTGTTGCCGAGTTTTGTTTTGGTTTGTCCTTCGAATTGCGGCTCCTGTACTTTGATGGAAATAACTGCGGTAAGTCCTTCGCGGAAGTCATCACCACTGATTTCTACTTTCACTTTATCCAGCATTTTGCTGTCTTCAGCGTATTTTTTCAGCGTACGGGTCAATCCACGACGGAAACCTGCCAGGTGGGTTCCTCCCTCAATGGTGTTGATATTGTTTACATACGAATGGATGTTTTCGTTGTACGAGGTATTGTAGGTCATGGCAATCTCCACTGGTGTGCCATTTTTCTCGGTCGTAATATGAATAACATTGTCGATGAGCTTTTCGCGGGCTTCGTCGATGTATTCCACAAATTCTTTCAATCCTTCCTCCGAAAAGAAAGTTTCCGATTTAGGATTCCCGTTTTCATCCTTAGCACGTTTGTCGGTAAGGGTAAGGGTGATTCCTGCATTTAAGAAAGCAAGCTCGCGAAGGCGGTTGGAAAGAATCTCGGAGCGGTAGATTGTCTCAATAAAAATCGTATCATCGGGTTTAAAAGTAACCGATGTGCCGGTCGTAGTTGAAGTACCTATTTCCTTAACACTGAATTTAGGAACGCCGCGTTCGTATTCCTGCATGTATAGTTTACCATCGCGTGATACTTCCACGTGCAACAGGGTCGATAGCGCATTTACACATGAAACACCCACACCGTGCAAACCGCCGGAGACCTTGTACGAATCCTTATCGAATTTACCACCGGCGTGCAGAACCGTCATTACCACTTCCAGTGCCGACTTTCCTTCTTTTTCGTGCATATCCACGGGAATACCACGACCATTATCGACTACCGTGATGGAATTATCTTCGTTGATGGAAACATGGATGGTGTCGCAATGGCCGGCCAGGGCCTCGTCGATGGAATTGTCGACTACCTCGTACACCAGGTGGTGTAATCCCTTGATTCCTATGTCTCCGATATACATGGCAGGACGTTTGCGAACTGCCTCAAGACCCTCTAAAACCTGAATACTGCTGGCTCCGTATGAACCGTTGGCAGTATTTTTCTCTTCTACGCTCATTGTATGGTAACTTGTTTATTTTTAACTACTTTAGTGCTATCCAAAAAAACACACAAATATAGCACAAAAATCCCGTTCGGGCAATATTTTCGGGATATCTATTTCGAATATTATTCGTACTTTTGCACACTTTAATTCGATTGTTGTTAAAATGAGTATTGTACAAAGAATTGCGACGGCAGGCTCGACTGCATTTTCGTTTGAATTGCTTCCGCCGTTGAAAGGAAATGGTATCGAATCGGTGTATCGAACCATCGATGCCCTGCGTGAATTTGACCCAAAGTATATCAATATAACCACACACCGCAGCGAGATGGTGTACCGCGAACTGCCCGGCGGAATGTTTGAGCGTGTGGCCGAGCGCCATCGTCCGGGTACTGTGGCTGTGGCAGCTGCTGTCCAGAATAAATACCATATTCCTGTGGTGCCACATATTCTTTGTAGCGGTTTTACACCAGAGGAAACTGAGTATTTACTGATTGATCTTCAGTTTTTGGGAATTACCGATTTGCTTCTTTTACGAGGCGATAAAGCCCGCCACGATAAATCATTTATTCCGACAGGTCATGCACATGCTACGGATTTACAGATTCAGGTAAATCAGTTTAACAAAGGTTATTTTCTGGATGGAACTCAATTGCGCTCTGCTGTTCAGCCTTTCTCGTACGGAATGGCCTGTTATCCCGAAAAGCACGAAGAGGCACCGAATCTCGATTCGGATATCCAGTATGCGGTTCAAAAGGTAAAAGCGGGTGCCGAATACCTGGTGACGCAGATGTTTTTCGATAATCAGAAATATTACGATTTTGTAACCCGACTGCGTGCTGAAGGAGTTGAAGTGCCTGTGATTCCGGGTATCAAGCCCATCACCCTGATGAATCAATTGACGGTGTTGCCAAAAATTTTTCATGCCGACATACCTGAAGCATTTGCATCGGAACTGCGTAAATGCACGACCGATGAGCAGGCTGCCGAAGTAGGCGTTGAGTGGTGCACCGCTCAGGTAAAGGATTTGATTGCGCATGATGTTCAAAGTATTCATTTTTACACCATGATGGCTACCCAAAGTGTAAAAAAAGTAGCTAAAGCTGTTTTTTAGTACTATTGTCAAACTGAAACTAAAATCGTATATTCGCAGCAATTTTCAACGGTTAATTATTAATCAGTTTATCGTTAATCATTAATCATTACTAATTAATCATTAAAGCAGGGGTTATGGAAGAAAGAACAAGATATTCGGATGCTGAGTTGGATGAATTCCGCCAGATTATCAACGAAAAGCTGGAAAAAGCTCAGAAGGATTACGAGATGTTGAGAAACGGCTTGACCAATCTCGACGGTAATGATGTGATGGATACTTCCCCTACTTTCAAGGTATTGGAAGAAGGAGCATCGACCCTCACCAAGGAAGAATCAGGACGCCTGGCACAACGGCAGATGAAATTCATTCAGCACCTGCAGGCTGCGCTGGTTCGTATCGAAAATAAAACGTACGGTGTTTGCCGCGAAACAGGAAAGCTTATCCCGAAGGAACGCCTGCGCGCGGTTCCTCATGCGACCCTGAGTATCGAGGCAAAGAACCTGAAAAAATAAAGTTCATTTATTCACCCGGCAAACCGGCAAAAGGATCGCTTTGGTATCTTTTGCCGTTTTGTTGTTTAATGCACAGTTATGTCGGTTACAAAAAAATCAATCTTGCTGATATTCATTGTTTTGCTCGTCGATCAGTTGAGTAAATTCTATATTAAGCTGAATTTTCGCCTGGGTGAGTCCGTCGAGGTATTCAGCTGGTTTCAGATTTACTTTATCGAAAACAATGGCATGGCTTTCGGAATGGAATTTATAGGAAAGCTTTTTCTGACCCTGTTTCGCATTGTGGCGGTAGCCGGTTTGAGCTACTTTTTATACCAGTTGATTCGCAAACAGGCACGAACCGGCTTTGTATTATCGGTGTCGCTCTTGCTGGCCGGAGCTGCCGGAAATATCTTTGATTCGGTTTTCTACGGAGTGATTTTTAATGAAAGCTACGGTCAGGTGGCTACCTTATTCCCTGATGGCGGCGGTTATGCTCCTCTTTTCTATGGGAAAGTGGTGGATATGCTTTATTTCCCGATAATCGTTAACAGCGCAGGAGAAACGGTGTTTTTCAGTCCGGTGTTTAATATTGCCGATTCCGCCATCAGTGTGTCAGCTGCCATTATCCTGCTGTTTTTCAGGAAAGACCTGAACGAGCATCTGGAATCAAAAAAGGATAAAGAGAATGCGAATGCGTAAGTTGTTGCCTTTAGTGCTTATCGTGTTGCTCCCGGCTTGTGGTAACGATACCGATGAGCGGATGTCGCAGCGTGAGATGCGTAAGTTTCTTACCGATCTACACCTGCTCGAGGGCATTATCATGAACGATCCGTCGCTTTCCAATGATGAACGTATCGAGGTGTATTATTACAATGCTTTATTTGCCAAACACGGTATTACAAAAGCGGTGTTCGACTCATCGCTGGTTTATTACACCAAACAACCCAAACGCTTTGAACGAATATATGCCCGTGTGGTACGTGATCTGGAGAAATTACAGGAAGATGTGACCGCAGGAAAGTACGAGAAGGTATTGCCAGACTCTGTTCGCTTTCAACCTTTTCAATATGATCTGCCACTTCAGCTCTACACTTCATATACCTTTGTGCCTGATTCTCCCCGTACAAAACTGCCTTTTACAATTAAAAATGTACCGCTGATGACCAGGGACCTCTACCACCTGAAGTTTCGTCTGCGTCGTGAGCCTGCCGATTCATCATTGGGCGGATATGCTGCATTGCGCATTCATTATGCCGATGGGAAGGTGGATACCCTCAGTTATCCAACCAAAAACGACAGTATCTTACGTCGGTATCATTTCCGGTTTAAAGCAAATCGTAATTTCCAGGTCGATTCCCTTTCGGGAGAACTACTGGGAACAAAGAAGGTAAAAGGGAAATTCAGGGTGTATCTCGACAGTATCAGCCTGCAACGGGAGTATATCCCATTTTTACAGGATTCACTGCGGAATAATCTTGATACGGTACCGGTAATTATCCTGCCTGCCGACACGATTGATTTGTCGGCTGGAAGTGCCGTAAAACCCCGTCCGGCCAATCGCAAAGCGGCGGTGATGCAGGAAGATCTGCGCTGAATTACCTACGCTTCAGTTCACCCCGGTAACGGCAGATACTTCCATCGGCAGCTATTCCCTCAAGTTCAATCCGGTAGTTGTTTGGATTGTCGGCTGTATAAAACGTCACCACAGCTCTGCCATCGGCATCGGTTTCCACATCGGGATTCCAGTAAATGGTAGTTCGCAGGTCCACTTTCTTTTGCTGACGGATGCTATCAACCTCGTAACGGGGAACATAAAATGCATCAGGTACATGAAACCCGAGTGGTTTAATGTGCGCTATACTGGGGGAGGTTATACTGTTGGGTGTAATACCCTTTTTCAGGGTAATAGCGATAACCCCATTGGCTCCGCGCACGCCAAATATTGCTGCCGATGAGCCTTTAAACACCTGGACTTCCTCCACATCTGCTGCACTCAGGTAGCTTATTTCATTAGAATCGATAGCCTCCATTCCGTCTATCATAAAGGTTGGAGATTCCATGGCTCCTCGTATGCGAATGTTATCGCCAAACACCATAACACCCGGAACAGTTGCCAGAACATCGATGAGTCGCATGGTTGGAAATTTGGCCAGCCGTTCGGCATTGATTTCACTGTCGGCCATTCCCGAATAATAGAAATCCCTGCCGTCATCTTTTTTGACAGTGGAGGCACTTACTGTAATTTCATCCAGATTGATTACCATCATGCCGCCATCGTTGTAGTATTTCTCACGACTCACACGCAGGTATTCATCGCTAATCGACTCTTTATTTACCAGTTGTTTGGGTAAATGGCGGGGAGGCGTAGGGAAAAAGTCGCTATCGGGAACAATTTCCACGTCGGCAATCCGGCTTCGGGTGGTAGCCTTCAGGGTGATGGAAGTACTATCAGGAAATTCAATTCCGTCGATATAATACCTTCCCAGACTGTCGGTGGTAGTGATTTTCACCTTGTTGTCGTACCGGTTCATCGAAACGACGGTAGAGTTGCGCACCGGTTTATTAAACAGATTCAGCACTTTACCCGTTAATGCCTGCCCGGCTTCGAGAAAATAATCGTTTTTGGGATAGTTACCCTTTACAATGTCGGCGGTATTGAATCGGCGCCATCCCTGGGTAAGCATCAGTAAATCGGTTTTCTCGCGCGTTTGCAGACTATTGTCGGCAAAATATTCCTGAGGTGCTTCCACGTACCCTTTCAGGTCGGAGCTAAGCAGGAGATACGAACGGATGTCGTTGTTTAGTGTGTCTTTCTGCACATGGTAACTATCGGTTACACTTAGTGAAAAATTGGCAGGAAGCGGCGTGCTGTCCGGTTTCTGAATGTGAAAGTTCAGTAGAACAGGTTCCCGGCTGAGGTATTCGCTGCGATCAGCGATCATGCTGATGGTGGGATCTGCGAAAGTTCGACTAAAATAGATTCGTTCGCACCACACCCGTTCCGCTGCATCCAGAATCGAAAATGAAATAATTCCTGCTGGTAGCAGGTGTTCCGACAACTGACCGGTGTAGTTGTTTAACGGACTCAATAACAGCACTTCGCCGCGTGAATGTGCCATCAAATACAGCGAGTCGGCAGGCAGTGAGGTGTTATTGGTAATTTTCAGGTTGATTTTTCCCCGGTTGTAGGTAAGCTGTAAGGCAACGCCTACTGCTTCGGGCGCTGGAAGATCAACCCGTTTTTCCCTGCCGTTTTCATCC
>JAVFAG010000130.1:0-6158 GCA_034002585.1 Paludibacter sp. | reverse complement strand
CTCTACTACAAAACCAGTGAGACCGATTCGGTACTGGTCAGTTATTCATTTCCAAAAGATGCGGGTATTGAATCGCTGACACGAATTTGTACCGAAGCCGGATTTCGGGTGAGTACAACCCCAACGATGGTATTTGTACTTCGCTCAAAAAGCATAGCATCCGAACTCCCGCAACTCTACTCCGAAACGCCCGACCCTGACATGGCTGTTTCACCCGGAAAGCCAGTTATTGCCCGTTCGGAATATAAAATATACGAAGTGGGTATTCCTGCACAGGGAGATTCTACCACTGTACTTCTTTCAGGTACCGTTCGGGATTTTAAAACAGGAGCGACTGTCTCCGGAGCGACTATCCGGATTGCCAATAGTACCATAGGCACTATTACCAGCCGCACCGGAGACTACCAACTAACACTGAAGCCTGGTTTATATGAAATGAACGTCAGTGGTTTTGGATTACATACCACCCGTCGGAACTTCAGGATATTCTCATCGGGCGTACTCGACATTGAAACCGATGAACAGATTTATGAAATAAACGAGCTCACCATTCTTTCGTCGCGCACCAACAAAGTAAAAGATACCGGAATGGGCGTGGAACGTTTCCAAATGCGTGAAATTAAAAATATCCCTTCGGTATTTGGTGAAACAGATGTATTGAAAGCGGTACTGACACTGCCCGGCGTAAAATCAGGAGGCGAATTATCGGGAGGATTCAATGTACGCGGAAGTGCTTCGGATCAGAACCTGGTATTGCTCAATCATAATACCATTTACAATCCCACTCACCTGTTTGGATTACTCTCGGCCTTCAACCCCGACTTATCCGACAACATGGAGATTTACATGAGTAATATTCCGGCCCGTTTTGGAGGAAGGATTGCTTCGGTGCTCGACGTGAGCAGTCGCAGTGGCAACAGCCAAAAAGTACAAGGCTCAGCATCGGTTGGACTGCTCACCAGTCGCTTGTCGCTCGAAGGCCCGGTGGGTAGCTCGACCCGCTTTGCGGTTGGTGCACGTGCCAGCTATTCCGACTGGATGATGAAACTGATACCTGCCAACAGTGGCTACAACGAGGGAAAGGCTGGTTTTTACGATATGAACGCTTTGATTACGCATCAGGTGGATGACAGAAATCGTGTGCAGCTTCATGGCTATTACAGCCGGGATCAGTTCAACTTTGAACCCACCGAACAATTCAGCTACACCAACCTTAACTTTTCGGCAACCTGGCGCCACGAGCATTCCTATCGCTTTCATGGCAATTACACGGTAGGTTACGACGAGTACAGCAATTCGATTCGAAACGATGAAAATCAGTTTACCGCGTTTGAGCTCAGCACCCGTATCCGGCAAAATTTCGGCCGTATCGATTTTAATTACTTCCTCAGTTCGAAGCACACTATAAACATGGGCCTGCATCTTATTTATTACCATTTGGAGCCCGGAAAATTTCTGTCAGCTTCAGAAAATTCGCTGGTAACGCCCCGACTGCTTCAGTCGGATAAAGCCATGGAAAACGCACTGTATATCAGCGACGAATGGAATATCAGCGACAAACTGGCCATTAACGCCGGTATGCGTTATACATTTTATCAGCTGTTTGGTCCACGTGAATACTATTTTTACGCACCAGGATATTCTCCATCAGAGGAAACAATACTGGAGCGCATTGAATCAGACCAATTGTTTCAGAAAACCTATCACGGACCCGATTTCAGACTTTCAGCAAGGTATATACTGCGCGACGATTTATCGGTGAAGGCCGGTGTGAATTCGATGCAACAATTTATACACAAAATCTCGAATGCTACCGTGATGTCGCCTACCGATACCTGGAAACTCTCCGATCATCACATTCGTCCACAAAAAGGAATACAGTGGGCGGCAGGTATTTACAAGAATTTCCTCAACAACCAGCTCATTACATCAGCCGAAGTATATTACAAAACCACCGACAACTACCTCGACTACAAAAGCGGAGCACAGCTGGTGATGAACCCGCACCTGGAAACCGAGGTAACACCTACCGAAGGAAAAGCCTATGGAGTGGAGCTTTCGGTAAAGAAACCATCGGGCAAACTGAACGGCTGGCTGAGTTACACCTGGTCGAGGAGTTATCTCCGGCAAAACGATCCCTTGCTAACCAATCCGGTGAACAATGGCGACTGGTTTGTTTCCGATATCGACAAGCCTCACGATGTAAAACTGATAGGAAACTATAAATTCACCCAACGGTATAGTATTTCGGCCAATATGATGTACAGTACCGGCCGCCCCATTACCCTGCCAGTGGGGAAATACCGCTTTGCCGGAGGCGAATACGTATACTATTCGAACCGCAACGAATACCGGATTCCCGATTTCTTCAGGATGGATGCTTCCTTCAATATTGAGCCCGGTCATCACCTGACACGACTCACTCACAGCATGTTGTCGTTTGGTGTTTACAATCTGACCGGTCGCAAAAACGTATATTCCATCTTTTTCAAACCCACAGGTTCATCCCTGAAAGGATATCAGCTCTCCATATTTGGCGCTCCGATTCCGTACATTTCGTACACGATTAAATTTTAACCAACATGAAGAAGCAACTAATTTTCCCATTCGTTCTGCTGCTGGTGCTGGGCTCATGCATTTCAGAATATATTCCCACTTCAATAAGTGAACACAATGAGTTGATGGTGGTGGATGGTACGATTACCGATAGTGTCACCCTGATACGACTTTCGCGCAGTTATGCAATTGATCAGAATTTTGCCAACAATATTCCCATTACCGATGCTCGTGTACGAATTGAAGTGGATGGTGGAGCCAACCGTACACTGGTCACTCAGCCCGATCGGGGATTGTATGCTATAGCTACCGGCACCCTGCATCCCGACAGTGCCTACCGGGTATATATTCAATGGAACAACGAAGAATATGTATCTGAATATCTGACACCGTTGCAAACCCCGGCGATCGAAAGCATTACTTTCGATAAGACAGGCCAGGGCAAGCCGTTGGAAATTTTCGTCAACAGCACCCGCAACGATTCAGGCTCACAATTTTACCGCTGGACCTACCACGATCAGTGGGAATTCGATGCCGAGCTGTATGCAATGGGAATCTGGGATCCGACGGGTGATTCTGTGAAAATTTACGACGAACGGGAAGGTATATACAACCTCACTTTTCACTGCTGGCAGCAAAGCCGATCGACCAGTCTGATTTTGGAAAACACCTTACAGCTAAGTGAGAACCATGTACGCAACAAACGTATACTTGAGATTCCGGCCTCCAACAAGCGGATTTCGAAATTATACCATATTGAAGTTACCCAATATTCCATTCGTAAGGAGAGTTTCGAGTACTTCAATAATCTGCAGAAAAACATCGACGAAATGGGAAGTTTGTTTGCACCCATCCCATCGGAGATGAACGGAAATATCAGGAACATTGGCAATGATGGTTGGGCTATAGGCTATGTTGATGTGAGCGTTCCGAGGCGAAAAAAGCTGTTTATCACCACACAGGAAGCAGGTTATGAACCCACGGGGCGCAGTTGTGATGTATTGGATTACTCCAAAGCCGGTTATGGCATCTATCAACTGGACAACGCAGGCGGCGTCACTTCCTGGGCACCGGTTGAGTGCATCGATTGTACCCGCAATGGAGGAACGAAGAACAAACCCGATTTTTGGCCGAATGATCACCGATAAAAAAGTATCAAACGAGCATGTAACTACTTCACATACAAGATTATATAAATCCGGGCATGCGAGTTTCACACGAACTTTGAAAAAAACAATTATTACCGTATGAAAGTACAACTAACAGTATACCTGCTGGTTATTGCCCTATCGGCACAGGCAGGCTTTCGCGAACGAATCGAATTACTGACCGATAAGAACAGCTACCTGAGTGGTGAAGATATCGTAGTTACAGCTACGACCACCAATGCAGGCAGGCAGGCTGTGGAATTCAGCAAGGTAGCGTATGTGGAGCTTACCGACACGAACCGCGTTCAGGCGCAACTGATGATGGTAGTGGAAAATGCTACGGGTAGAGGAATCCTCAGCATACCGGGAAATCTTCCAACCGGTTATTACCGGTTGCGGGCTTACACCCGGTTTATGCGCAACGAAGGTTCGGAGGTGTTTGCAAACAGGGTAATTGCGGTTGTTAATGCCGCGACTTTGCATCACAGCGAGCTGGGAGGTAAGGCTGGGCAGTTGGAGGTTTCGGGCAGTGAGCCAGGCAATGCGACTGAACATTCGGAAGTTTCGGAAAGCGATGTGCCTGAACGAGCGCTGCAAAGTACGAAGCAAGGGTGGAGCGGAATGGTGCGTACCGACAAAGCGCGTTACGGCCGGCGCGAGAAAGGGTTGGTGACTGTGGAGGGGATGCCGGCCGGGGTGGCGGTGTATCACCTGAGCATTGCAGCCGACATGGGACTGGAAGAAATTCCTGCAGTTAAAGATACTCTTACTTTAAATAAATCAACGATAAATCCCTCCTCTTACCTGGCGGAATACGAAGGACATATTATTACTGCCAGCATCAAAGGTATCAGTCCTGCTACACGGGCTGTCCTGCTATCGGTTCCGGGCACTACACCTTCGCTGATTGCAGGTCGAAAAACCGACTCCGGAGATTATGAATTTATCACGCGCAACCTGAAAGGAACGATCGAACTGGTCACTTCGATTGACACCCGTGAAGACGAACGGTTTACGCTCGATTTTCAATCTCCTTTTGCACCGGTCAACCATTGTAAACTTCCCGAATTGAAAATTGACTCAGCCAATATTCCTGCCATTGTACAACGCTATATTGCCTTACAGGCAAGGGATGCCTTTCAACCAGAATTGTACAATTATCAGAAGCTGGTTCACTCCTCTTCGTTGACTCCCGAATGGACATATCGACTGGAAGAATATACCCGCTTTAATACAATTGAAGAAGTAATCCTGGAATTTGTAAGCAATGTCCGTTTTCGTCGTATAAATGGCATCCGAACGCTGGCTGTAAACCGGGAAGGCGTTGAAGGATATACCCTGGGAAATACCCTTGTGGTGCTGGATAATGTGCCGGTTTTCAACCACGAATTGCTCTTAAACTATGACGCGTCACTGGTAAAACAAATCGATGTGTATCGGGGCCAGTACGTTTTCAGCGGTCAATTGTATGATGGAATTGTTTCCTTCAGCACCTACACCAGCGATTTCAGAGGATTTCAGCTCGACCGGTCGACCATGATTAACACTTACAAGGGTCCACAACCCCGGGTGCAACTAAAAACACCCGACACCTTTTCTGGTCAGCTGTCACACAATGAACCCGACTTTCGGACAACATTACTCATGGAAAGTCATCGCTCACCAGAAAAGCTACAGTTGCCATTTATCACCTCCGACCACACAGGTACTTATTTCGTGCGTATCAAAGGGCTAACAACAGACGGCAACGAATTCAGTGAAACACGATTGATTGAAGTCAACTGAGAAACAATTTTCTCAGGCTTCCCCAAATCCGGTAGGAATAGGAGGCAACATGTTATTATCAGGAATTCGGATTTTTCCGTTTTGAGCTTCAAATTTTGCAATATTATCCTGTAGAGCAAACAACAAGCGCTTGGCATGCTCGGGTGTTAGAATGATGCGTGATTTCACATTTGCCTTCGGTGTTCCGGGCATTAGCCGGATAAAGTCGACAACAAATTCGGAAGTGGAATGTGAAATAATTGCGAGATTCGAATAAATACCTTCGGCCACTTCGGGCGATAATTCAATGTTAAGCTGGTTTTGATTTTTTTGATCCATTGCAGTATTGATTTTTTTGATTCAAAATTGGTTACAAATTTAAGGAAAAATCCGAAATTTGGTTATCTTTGTTTGCCGAATGTCGCTTAAAACCGACCTCAATCGTGCTTATCATTTTTTAACACTGTTGAACGAACTATTCGCTTCTATTGTTAGGTACATAAAATACTTCAATTGAAAAATTATTCACATGAATTCTGAGAACAGCACCTCTATTGCCGAACGTAAACATGCCATTGAAACAGAAGGATTTCGTAAGATTGGCAACGATTTACATACAGTTTGTTCCTATTTTATTAATGTATTGCGCGATTTAAACGAAGACGAAGTGGCCGGTTTGCTTTTTGAAAT
>JAVFAG010000129.1:0-6339 GCA_034002585.1 Paludibacter sp. | reverse complement strand
CTGCAATTGTAGAACGATTGCCCAGGCGAAAACTATTTCTGTTCAGGTAAATGCTGTAGGTTTCGGCCAGCATCATGTACATCAGTCCTTTCTCGGGCGATGCTTTCATTTGAATTGTATACTTTTCAGCTTTGGTGAGCAATTGACTGGTCAGCGATGGATCTTTTGCTGCTTTCAGTCGCAGCTCATACAGGGTGGCTTTAACATCCTGTGCCAGGTCTCCTTTATTCGTTGCAATATTACGCAACTTCTTTAACTCGCTGAGTGCCGTTTCAGGCAAATCCTGTTCAATCGCTTTTTCAATCATTTTCCAGGAGTTGGAATATTCGTTTTGTTGAGACAACAGGCTGACAGTAAAATACAAAGCCAGCAAGAGCAGGCTGAAAGTACGTTGCATATAGGTTTTGTTTAAATTGTTAAATCACAGCTGAATTTTATTCTGAGGCAATTACTTCGAAAGGTTGATTTAGTGGAAGTCCGGTTTCAATCCTACAAAAATAGATAAAAAATGAATATCTTTGCGGGCTGATGAAAAAAAGGATTGAAATGTTGTCTGCGAAAAATATATTTAACATAACGTATCCGGTTGTATTAACACTGGTTGTTCAGAATATTATCAACGTAACCGATACAGCCTTTCTCGGGCGGGTAGGAGAGGTTGCTCTTGGTGGCTCTGCCATCGGAGGTGTTTATTTTCTGGCTATCTATATGCTGGGATTCGGTTTTAGTCAGGGTGCGCAAATCATTATTGGTCGACGCAACGGTGAAGGCAATCACACACAGATTGGTTCGGTATTTATTAATGGGATGGTATTTATCGTTGCATTAGCGGCCTTGTTTTTTGTGCTTTCAGCATTTTTTAACGAGAGTATAATGCGCTACCTGGTGAGCTCTCCCCAGATTTTTGAAGCTTCACTGGAGTACCTCGACTGGCGGATGTGGGGCTTCTTTTTTGCGTTCATTAATGTGATGTTCAGAGGTTTATTTGTTGGAGTGACCAACACATCCGTACTTACGACCTCAGCAATCATAACAGCCATTACCAATGTGGTGCTCGATTATATGTTGATCTTTGGGGTATGGGGCTTTCCAGAGATGGGAATCGCCGGAGCCGCACTGGCATCTGTAATCGCTGAAGGAGTTACCACCGTCTATTTATTTTACTATTCTTATGTACATCACGATTTTCAGAAATACCAGCTGTATAAACTAAAAAAGCTGAATTTCAAGTTGATACGCCAGATTCTTGATTTATCGGTGTTTATTATGTTTCAGTATTTTATTTCGGTTTCCACCTGGTTTATGTTTTTCGTATTTATCGAAAGGATGGGCGAACGTCCGCTGGCAGCAACGAATATTGGCCGCAGTTTGTATATCTTGCTGATGATACCCGGCTCGGCACTGGCCACAACGGTGAATACCCTGGTTAGTAACCTGATAGGTGCCGGTAAAAAGGATCAGGTTGTGCCTTTTGTTGCCAAAATGATAGGTGTGGCAGTACTGTTGGTAGTGCCTCTGATGTTCCTGACTTTTATCTTTCCTGAAGAATTTGCTCGCATTTATACCTCGGATGCCGGCCTTATTGCAGCATCAGTTCCTGTAATGAAGGTAGTGTCTGTCGCCATGATTTTCTGTGCCATAGGCAATATTGTTTTCAATGCTGTTTCGGGAACCGGAAATACCCGTACAGCTTTTGTAATTGAATTCGGAACCCTGTTTTTCTATCTTTCGTATGTGTATTATACCGCGATTCTGAATCCTCAACCGGTAGCCGTGGTATGGATGTCGGAATTTGTATATTGGTCGATTATAGGTGCAATTGGCTACCTCTATTTACTGAAGGGAAACTGGCAAAAGAAAGAGATATGATACTGAAACTGTATGAAAATAACACCAATCCACAACAGGTGCGTAAGGTAGTGGAGTTGCTGCGCGACGGAGGGATAATTATTTTTCCAACCGATACCGTGTATGCTTTTGGATGCGATATTTTCAAACCATCTGCTGTGGAAAAGATTGCGCGGTATAAGGAAAAGGATGCGCGTCGTTCGGATTTATCGTTTATTTGCCAGGATTTAAGTCAGATCAGCGAATATGCCCGCATGAGCGATGAGGCGTTTAAGTTGATGCGGAAAAATTTACCCGGACCATTTACTTTTTTACTTCAGGGAAGCAGTCGGCTACCCAAGCTTTTTAAAAACAAAAAAGTGGTTGGAATACGTATGCCGGAGAATACTATCGCTCTCGAAATTGTGCGCGAGTTGGGTAATCCGCTGATGGTGAGTTCTATATTTACGGATGATGATACACTGGAATACCTGACCGATCCCGAACTAATCGAGGAAAAGTTCGGGGCGATGGTGGATATGGTGATCGATGGTGGCTATGGCGGACTGGAGACTTCGACCATCGTGGATTGTACTGACGAAGAGTTTGAGATTATTCGTCAGGGAAAAGGGGAGCTAAATCAATAAAAGTGGATTAGCGACTTATGAACGTGTAAGTTACTCTGTAAAAGAAGCATCGCTGGGCATTCGCCAGTCGCCACGGGGCGATAAGTTAATGGAGCCTACCTTTGGGCCATCGGGCATGCAGGAGCGTTTGAATTGCTGATTGTAGAACCGTTTTAAGAAGATTTTCAACCATTTTTGAATCGTTGCCTCATCGTAGTTGGTCTCGTTCTCCTGTGCTGAAAATGCTTGTTTAGCCAGGTAAAGTATCTTTTCCGGACTAAATCCAAAACGAATCATATAATACAGGAAGAAATCGTGCAGTTCGTACGGTCCCACTATATCTTCTGTCTTTTGTTGGATCGAATCGTTGTCGCCGGCAGGAAGCAATTCGGGACTTACGGGTGTAGCTAGAATATCCTGTAATACAGCACGTGTGACTTCATCGGTTTTCTGCGATGCCCAGTCGACCAGGTAGCGCACCAGCGTTTTAGGTACACCGCTGTTCACCCCGTACATCGACATGTGATCGCCGTTGTAGGTTGCCCATCCGAGGGCAAGTTCCGAGAGATCACCTGTTCCGACTACCAGTCCACCGGTTTGGTTGGCAATGTCCATGAGCAGTTGAGTACGTTCTCGGGCCTGGGTGTTTTCGTAGGTCACATCGTGCACCGAAGCATCGTGGCCGATATCGCTGAAATGCTGGAGGCAGGCTTCTTTAATGCTGATTTCGCGGAAGCTAACGCCGAGGCTTTTAATAAGTTGGACTGCATTTGCATAGGTTCGGCCGGTAGTGCCAAAGCCGGGCATGGTAATTCCGAGGATACGCTCGCGTTGATAACCCAGCAGATCGGCGGCCTTCACGCTCACCAGCAGAGCCAGAGTCGAGTCGAGGCCGCCGGAGATGCCCAGTACCAGGGTTTGCGCGCCGGTATGCCGCCAACGCTGTGCCAGTCCTGCTGCCTGAATGGCAAAAATCTCCTCACAACTCTCTGAACGTTTGTCGGTTTCAGGCACAAAAGGATGTGGATGGATTTTCCGACTCATTGAGCCAAAGTCAACAGGATGATAGTCAGCGCGGATACGACGGTAGGGTACTGGGCTTCGTTCGCTGAAAAAATTGGTGTTGCGCAATCGCTCGGCCTTCAGTTTTTCAATATCTATCTCGGAAACAACAAGCTGCTCCGACTGCTTAAAGCGCTCTGAAACAGCTATCAATTGACCATTTTCGGCGATGATTCCATTGCCGGTATACACCAGGTCGGTCGACGACTCGCCGATTCCGGCCGAAGCATATACGTAGCCGGTATGTGTGCGGGCCGATTGCTGACCAATTATCTGTCTGAGGTAAGCGTTTTTCCCCGCTAACTCATTTGTGGCCGATAAATTAAATATGAGGGTTGCCCCCTGCATCGCAGCTTGCGTGGAGGGAGGTTGGGGTACCCACAGATCTTCACATATCTCAATTCCAAAAACTGCTTCTCCATACTCAAATAGGAGGTCGGTACCAAATGCAACCAGTTGTCCGTTTAGCTGTATCTCACGACGGCATGCTTCTGTAGCTGCCGCAAACCACCGTTTTTCATAAAACTCATTGTGATTGGGGAGATGTGTTTTCGGAACAATGCCGAGAATATTGCCCGATTGCAGTACCACCGCTACATTAAACAGACGATCATCTACTAAAACAGGCATTCCGGCAATGATTATCAACCTGGACTCCGAACTTTTCAACAAGAGTTGTTGAAGTGCCTCTAAAGACTGATTTAACAGCTTCTGCTGAAAGAATAAATCACCACAGGTGTAAGCTGTTACCGAAAGTTCCGGAAAAGTGATAATCTCCACCTGTTGTTGAATCGCCTGATCGATGAGTTTGCCCATTTCCAGTACATTCCATCGACAATCGCTCACCCGAACTTCGGGAATGGCAGCCGCTATGCGTATATATCCATGCTTCATTTGTCTACAACTTGATTTATTCGATTTCTAATGCTATGACCGCATACAAAACGACCAGCTTTTTTCAATCTGAGTTATTTATTGTTCCATATCACTGAGATGTATCTTCAACGATTTTACCGAAATTTGAATTTCCCATACCGATAAGGAAAGTGAAATAATCAACAGCAAAAGCGCCAGCCCGAAAATATAGGCCGAAACCAGCTGTGCACCCATGTAAATTAAAAACATGGTAGCTACACATAGCAACAGACTCATTACACCTGTCAATTGCATATAACGGGTCAGTTGCAACCGTTTTTTCAAATTTACAATTTGCGCTTTTGTAATGGCCGAACGGTCTTTCATATAGTTGTCCTTCAGGTTACGCACCAGTTGGGCATACGAAAGAAAACGATTGGTGTAGGCCAACAGTATCAGCGAAACGGCTGAAAACAGGAAAGTCGGTGTAATAAGTGTTAGTTCTTCCATTGCATCATGTGGATTAAATCGTACAAAATTAGCAATTTTTATTAAATGAAATGGTCACCGACAAAAATCAGTGACCATTTTATAAAATGAACCCTATTTAGTAAAAAGGGCAAAACGTAAATCCGGTGTTTTAATTAAACTTTTCAGCGTGAACCTGTCCTACTTCCTTACGGGTGTGTTCTTTAAAGCCTTCGCCTTCAAGCATCTCAATCATACCATTTACCATACGGGGATTTCCGCACAGGAAAACATGAGTGTTTTCGGCTGTGGGCTTGAATCCCCAGAGTTTTTCAACAGCACCTTCTTTCCAGATTTCCTCAATAAACTGAGTGCGACCATTCCAGGGTGAAAATTCACGATCGGGGAAAGTAATGGTAGGCATATAATCGAAATGAGGAGCAATGCTTTGAAGCAGATTTAATTCCGATGAATAACCCAAATCCCAGGAGTTGGAAGCTCCATGAATAACCAGAATACGTCCCTTGCGACGCAATGCATCAGAACGAAGCATACTCATATAAGGAGCAACGCCAGTTCCGGTTCCAATTAATATAATGTTCTGATTTTCATCCACCTGATCCAGGGTAAACATACCCACGAATTTCTGTCCCATCCAGATTTTATCACCAATCTGCAGGTTAAACAAGCGTGGAGTAAGTGCTCCCGAATGTACCAGCGTGATGTAAAATTCGATATAATCCTTTGATAAATTGGAAGAAGCAATTGAATAAGCACGCTTAATTAATTTGTCAGGTGCCGGTTCAACAGGTTCTTCAGTAGCCTCTGCACACTTGGGAGCAGTAGGAGGTAAACCAATTCCGACAAACTGACCCGGCTTAAAATCAGGTAATTCCCAACCAACGGGAGCGATTCTGAATACTTTCATAATAGGTGATACCTGTACCACCTGCTGTACAATTGCATTTAGTTCTTCCATAATATTTAAATTTTTGTTTTGGTTGCAAAGATATTAAAAATTGCCTATATACAAATCCGGCCGTTTGTTTTTCTTTGTTTTTGAGCCTTGTTTATAGTGGTTTTAATCTTAGTCTATTTTTTTGTACTTTTGCGGCCGTTTCTAAGTTTATACGCAACTCTCTACATGGAATATACTATATACGCGCTTTCGGGCGGATTGCGAATTGTTCATAAACAAGAGCCCATTCCGGTGTGCTACTGTGGTATGGTCATCGATACCGGCTCGCGGGATGAAAGACCTCACGAACACGGGTTGGCTCATTTTGTCGAGCACCTGTTGTTCAAAGGTACACAAAAGCGCCGGTCGGGGCATATCATCAATCGCCTTGAAAATGTGGGTGGTGAACTAAATGCCTATACCTCCAAAGAAGAAACAGTGGTATATGCTGCTGTGTTGAACGAACACATGGAGAAAGCCATTGACCTGATTGGGGATATCGTTTTTCATTCAACCTTTCCTGAAAAAGAACTTGAAAAGGAA
>JAVFAG010000128.1:0-6426 GCA_034002585.1 Paludibacter sp. | reverse complement strand
CGTGGAACCAAAGTAACCCATAAATACGCCAAAGCAGGTACTTATACAGTAAGGCTGACGATTGCTGATTTAAAATATAATATTCAGCCTATTATGATAAAGGATATTGTTCCTATTATGACGGTTGATCCGATAGAAGGCGGAATATGTGAGGTAACAAAGACTCCGGTCAGCATCTCTGTAGAGCTGCCAAATCCTGAAAAGTTAGAAGAACAGTACCTGTGGATCTTCCCGGATGGCACCACTGATGAAAATGGAACGACAGTTAAGGAAAGTACTTCGTTCAATCCCGGAAAAATTAAATTCAGCCATGTGGGCTCCCAAACAGTGCGTTTACAGGTAAAACTCGGCGGCCGCATTCTCGAAGAAGGTCGCGTCAATGTTCAGGTTGCCTATAATCAGGAAGTTCCCACCTTATACTATGCCATAAAAGGAGGTAACATCATGGCTCTCAAACTGGTCAGCAACAAACCGGTAGGCATGAACATTAATCCGTTTGACATGGGTGTATCTTCGGGCAAACGTCCTTTAAACATCTTGTTTAATGATCCTTCATTGTATATTCTCGATTGTGGTCAGCAATTTACCTATGTGGATGATGCAAGCGGAGTTTTGGGTGATGGTAGGATTACCCTGATGTCGAAAGATGGGTCAAAAGTAGAAACCATGCTTTCGAATGTAGGAGGTGCAGCCTTTAACGATCCCTTCTACGGTTATATTGAAGGAGCGATTCTGTATTTTGCGAATCGAAATACAGGTATCAGTAAAATTGGATTGACTGATAGGAATAAAGTATTTTCACTGACAGAATTCCCCTGGTTTGTACAAAATGCGACCCTGGGTTATTACGGAAACGGATGGAGTTTTGGTTCGATGAATGCTGGTTTTACAAAAATAAACGGAACCTGGCATTGGTGTAAAACCTTCAATGGGTCGGGAATCTTTCGTTTTACCGATGCTGATATCTTACCTGCACCGATTACCGGCGGACAACCAGCACCCGCTGCCGGATTGACATTGTCGGGCATGAGTCCGAAATCGCTGGTTTGGGACAGCAAAAACAAACTAATCTATTTCACAATTTACGATACCGGCTTCGAGGGGCTGTATCGCTGCACACCGGAACAACTCACTGCAATAGGTGGAACGCGTAGCAACCTTGCTCCCTACAAATTGCTTACAACCAATGGAAAAAGCGTTACCCCGATTACTGAACCGGGCAAAGGCGAAGGTTCCAGCGGTGAATTCATCGGCATTTCGCAATTGGCTATCGATGAATCGACAGGGGCTGTATACTTTGGGCTGCGTTCGGCAAATCCCGACGAAGTGAAGTCGGGCCTGATGCGGTATAATCCGGCCACCAATAAAATTGAACATGTAATTGAAGGTGTTGAAGTATATGGAGTAGCCATTAACAACACCAAAACAAAACTATTTTAATATTTCACTGAATGAAACGAATTCTCTCCATAGCAGTACTGGTTTTTCTGACCTTTACAGTTCTTATTGCACAGGCCCCGAAACGGGAAGTCCGTGCCACCTGGCTATCTACCGTTTGGCGACTCGACTGGCCTTCCACTACCGTTCCGGCACCAACCGGCACTAACGAAGCATCCCGTGAAACGGCCCGGAATGTACAGAAATCAGGACTAATAGCTATTCTTGACAAGCTGAAAGCTGCCAATTTCAACACTGTTTTTTTTCAGGTAAGAGGAATGAGTGATGCTTTTTACAACTCGCAGTACGAGCCCTGGAGTCAATACCTTTCATCGGTACGAGGTGCTGATCCGGGATGGGACCCACTGACTTATATTATTGAGGAAGCTCATGCCCGTGGAATTGAAGTACATGCCTGGCTCAATCCGTATCGTTATTCTACCGCTGCTGAATCGCATGGTAATTTACCAAACGACTATGCTGTCGCCCGTCCGGATTGGTTGATCGACTATGGTAATTCAGTTAAAATACTTAATCCCGGAATGCCGGAGGTTCGTCAACGCATCAGCGATGTGGTAGCCGATATTTTGAACAAATACGATGTGGATGGCATAGTGTTCGACGATTATTTCTATGCATCGGGAACATCCGATGCCATGGACAATCCTCAATTTCAGCAGTATAACCCAACAGGATTATCGCGGGGTGACTGGAGACGGGAAAACGTGAATCAAATGATAAAAGACGTGCAGACACGTATCAACAGCATTAAACCCTATGTTACCTTTGGCGTGAGTCCGGCTGGTGTGGCGGCTTCCGACGAGAATGTTGCCCGTAAGTACGGTGTCGAAAAATGTCCGGTGGGTAGCGACTGGCAATACAACGGAATTTACAGTGATCCTCTGGCATGGCTTTTCAATGGCTCAATCGATTACATCTCCCCTCAAAACTATTGGGCTATTGGTACCACCAACGATTTTTCAAAGCTAAGTCCCTGGTGGGCTAAGGTAGCCAATTTCTTTGGGCGCCATTATTATTCCAGTAACACGAGTACGTTTTCATCCACTGAATTAATTAACCAGGTGAATGTGAACCGCAATGCCGACTTAAATGGAACAACAGGCAGTGTATACTTCCGCACCAACAACCTGGCGCAGACTGCTCTTAATGCACTAAAAGCAGACTCCTATCAACGACCTGCTTTACGGGCAGCCTATGGTTGGAAAGCAGCACCGGTACAGGGTTTAGTCGAAAGTCTTTTCCTTTCGGGACAAAACCTTAGCTGGAATTTTGGTGATAACCTGGCACGCTACAGTATTTATGCAATCCCCAGGGCCAATTTAAACGAAAGCTCACTCTTTAACAAGGCCGATTACCTGGCCGGTATTTCATATACGAAAAGCTATACCTTACCAACAGGTATCAGTTCAGCATCGCACGCAATTGCGGTAGCCGTATACGACCGGTTTGGCAATGAATTCCCACCACGATTCCTGGGAGAAACAACTTCTACAGTTGATGCAGCTCAACTCACCTACCCGGCAGCAAACAATTCCGGTCTTGTGCTTCCGGCACTTTTTTCGTGGCTACCTGTTTCCGGAGCAGCCTATTATGTTTGGGAGCTATCCGAAGATGAGGCTTTTACTAAACCAATAGTCACACGCGAAGTGTCACAACCAGAGTTTTATTCTGGTTTACAAACCAATATAAAAGAGAATAAAAGCTATTACTGGCGTGTGAAAACCATTAAACCGAATGCACCACTTAGTATCTCGCAGGTACGCAGCTTCGAGGGCACTAAATTCAAAATTCTGTCGCCTGCCGATGGAACCAATAATGTCTCAATGACAGCTTCATTCAGCTGGACAGATATTGGCCAGGGAGCAAGTTACACGCTTGAGATTTCGAATAAGTCCGACTTTAGTTCAATGAATTACACCGTGACAGTTCAAACAACTACAGCCACAGTTCCTGATGGAACGTTAGCTACTTCAACCACTTATTATGCACGGGTAAAAGCAACGAAAGGTACTACTCAGGCTATTTCGGAGCGCATTGCCTTCACAACTGTGGAAGTATTTGTTCCTGTACCGGTATTGCTTACACCAACCGATGGTGCAACGATTTATGGAACCAATATTGAGCTCACCTGGCAGGAACAAGCTTCTAAGGGATTCCGTGGTGAACTCTCGCAAAGCAATACCTTCCCATCCAGGGGTACAACATTAAAGGCTGTCGATCCATCCAGTTATAGTTTAACATTCAATAACCTCGCAGAAGGTACTTACTACGTACGACTCAGGGCTCAGAACAGCACTGGTTTCACCGATCCATCCAATTATGCGACAGTACAACTGAAAACTGTATCATCCATCCATGGATTAAATAAAACCGGATTCTGCTTCCATTATTACGATCAACTAGGTAACTGCCATGTAGTAATCGAAGATGCAACCCACGAAAAAGCAGTAATTGAATTATATTCGGTTTCAGGTATTCAGGTTGCACGCTTTGAATACAACTTAATCAACGGTCGGAATACTTTATCACCCGACATGCACAGACTGGAACGAGGTTTATACCTGATGCGTGTAAAATCGGGCACTCAGGATCAGATTTTAAAAATTAAAAAAGAATAATCAACTATTCTACTCTCTGATAACTAACTAAAAATTATGTATTTATGAAGAAAATTACCGTATTACTTGCAGCCTGCAGCCTGGCACTTGTGTCGTTTGCAGCAGGGGGTAACATTACCTATGAACTCAATGGGGGTGTCACCAATGATTATGGTTGGAAAAACAAGGCAGATATGCTGGTTGGACTCAATCTGGACTACAACACTTTCTACAACATTACTACAGGAACCTGGGTAACCTGGGAAACACTGGATGTAATTTTAAAAGCAGCCGACCCGGTAACCCGGATCCCTACTTTTGCAACTCCAAACATGTGGGGTGTACTTAAGACTCCAAAATGGTTATGGCTCCACGACTACATTGTAGCAACGGGTCAGGCTCAAGGTATTGCAGCCATTGCCGAAGCAGAAAATGCATTTTGGCGATATGAAGTATCGGCTTTCTTTACCAGCCGTAAACGTACTGGCTATCCGATTTCGGCCGATTATACGGTTGCTGGTCAGCCCGAAGCCTTCATGCCTACCTGGAAGCGTGCCTTTGCTGGTCCTGCAACATACGACGGAACCACCGAGATTATCATTCCAAATCCTTACAAAGAAGGTTTTACTTTTGATGGATGGTACGACAATGCACAATTCACGGGCAGCAAAGTGACTTCTATTCCAGTCGGAGCAGAAGGAGACAAAGCACTTTTTGCAAAATGGATCGAATATATTCCGACCTGTGCCGAAATCAAGGGACTTGCTGTGAATGCTACTACCAAAGCCGGAGGTGTGGTAACCTACGTAAATGGAACGACTGCTTTCATACAGGATGCCACAGCTGGACTAAAGGTTGAATTTGCTACAGCACCTGCTCTATCGGTAGGAGAAAGGATAACAATTTCGGGGACTGTATCCAGCCAGGGAACCTATAAAAAAGTAAGTAATGCTTCTTTGTCCAGCAAAGAAGCAGCATCTTTACCCGCTCATCAGTCGCTTGCGTTGGCAACCCTGAAAGCAGATGCAGCATCCTATATGTTCGAATACATATCCCTGGAGGGACTTAAAATTTCAGCATATGGAACAGGGAGTGTAACCCTGATTGATGAAGCTTCGAATTCAATTACATTAATGGCAACACTGAACCAGGCTTCTCTTCCTGTAAACACAAAAGTAAATGTGAAAGGTGTAGTTAGCTTCGAGACAGAGGTAGTTGTAGTAGCAACTCCGGCTAATGTTACCGCCTCTCCGGTTCCACGTCCCGATCCGGCAACCTATGAACCAATTGCTGAAGGAAAATATACACTAACAAGCAAATGGTTAGTTTCCAATACGCTTGATAATTTATCTGCCAATCCGATTGGAACTTCGAATTTTGTACGTGGAATGGCAGCTAAAAATGGAAAAATGTATTTTGTTGACCGCGAACTGAGACGTCTCACTGTAGTGGATGGAGCTACAGGCAACCGTCTTCCTCATATAACTCTTGCAGCTAACATTTTCAAATACACCAATGCCGAGCAACAGCTTGTAGATGCAGGCACACTCCCCTTTAATGATATCAAAATTGATCATGCAGGAAATGTGTTGTTAGGAAATGGTATAACCTCTAACGCACAGCCTTTCCAGGTATGGAAAATTGATCTGGCTACAGGCGCAGGAACGCTTGTAGTAAATGAAATCCTGAAGAACAATCCTGATTATGCTGATAATGTATCGCTTCGCTTTGATGCTTTTGGCGTATTCGGTGATGTCAACACAAATGCTATCATTATGGCTGCCAATGCTTCGGCTATGGAAGCCTTCAAATGGACGATAACCAATGGTGTTGCAGGACCAGCAGAACTAATCACGATTGCCACTGATGTGGATGGCAATTTCCTGTATAAATTATCCAACCCGGGAACTGCTCCTCAGATTTTCCCGGTGGATGAGAACTACTTCTATCTTGATGGATGGGATACCTTACCCACCCTGATCGACATGCAGGGCTATGTTATCGATGGATTTTACAATGTACCCAAAGAAGTGGAAGACTGGTCGATTGGACTTTCGAACAGAAAAGGACACAATGGTTTGGTTGAATTCGAAATGGCCGGAGAGCATTTCTTCCTGATAGCCTCCATGAATACTGCCGGAACTCCTCCATCTTCATTCCGCTTGTTTAAGTGGGCTAATGCGGGTAAGGAATTCAAGGATATCCAGTCCTTGTGGACCCTGCCTGCAGCTGGTATGGGTTCTCTATCGAATTCGTACCGTACTGCTGTGCCTTCAGTTGAGGTGAACGAAGTAAGCAAAGTGGCAACACTTTACTTATACACCGGAGAAAATGGCTATGGCGTATACGAATTTAAAATTAATGCTGGTAC
>JAVFAG010000127.1:0-6460 GCA_034002585.1 Paludibacter sp. | reverse complement strand
AATACTCAATAATGGCAGAATGGCAAAAAGCTTCTTTAAATATGGGCTTACATTCATTGCGTCTGTGTTGTTAAATGCTGGTTTTCAATCAAATATAGATATATATAAATTTTTGTCATGTACTTAGTAAAAATGGGGTCAAAGATTTTTACGAAGATGCCTCACAACCAATTGAGAAAAGAGTAAAGGATTTGATGAGCCAAATGAATGTAAACGAAAAAACAGCTCAATGTGCTACCTTGTATGGTTATGGTCGTGTGTTGAAAGATGAACTGCCTACGCCGGAATGGAAAAATGAGATTTGGAAAGATGGCATAGCCAATATTGATGAGCAACTGAATGGCCTGGTTAAAACAGAATACTCTTTTCCGTTTAGCAAACATGCCGAAGCCATAAATACTATACAACGCTGGTTTGTGGAGGAAACGCGACTGGGCATTCCGGTTGATTTCACGAACGAAGGTATTCATGGGTTAAATCACGACAGGGCAACACCACTACCCGCTCCTATTGCCATTGGTAGTACCTGGAATAAAGACTTAGTGCGCAAAGCAGGCAAAATTGTAGGACGAGAGGCTAAAGCCCTGGGCTATACCAATGTGTATGCGCCCATTCTTGATTTGGCACGCGATCCCCGCTGGGGACGTGTATTGGAATGTTATGGCGAAGATCCGTTTCATGTTACTGCTCTTGGCAAAGAAATGGTGGATGGTATTCAGTCGCAGGGTGTTGCTGCTACCTTAAAGCACTATGCTGTATATAGCGTACCTAAAGGCGGAAGGGATGGAAATGCCCGCACCGATCCGCATGTGGCGCCACGCGAGATGCATCAACTGCACTTATTTCCTTATCGCAAAATTATTGCTGAGTCAAACCCATTGGGTATAATGAGTAGTTACAACGATTGGGATGGAGTGCCTGTAAGTGCCAGCTATTATTTTCTGACTGAGTTGCTAAGAAACGAATATGGTTTCAGGGGTTATGTAGTTTCGGATAATGAAGCCGTTGAGTTTGTTCATACCAAACACAAAGTGGCCGGCGATTACAAAGAGGCTGTCAGACAGGTAGCCGAAGCCGGCATGAACGTGCGTACACACTTTACACCCCCACAGGATTATATAATTCCTTTAAGGGAATTGGTGAATGAAGGAAAACTTTCGATGAAGACCTTGGATAGAAATGTAGCCGATGTGCTGCGTGTAAAATTTAAACTCGGACTTTTCGACACTCCATATGTGTCCGACACGAAGGCAGCCGACACGATTGTGGCTTCTGAAGATACCAAAGATTTTGTATTGCAAATGGCGCGTGAATCCCTTGTTTTACTCAAAAACGACAAAAACCTGTTGCCTTTGAACCTGAAATCATTAAAAAAACATATTGGTTACAGGACCTTTGGCAGATAATACGGATGTGTATGTTAGTAGATACGGACCACAAAATCTCGACATTATCAATGTGTTGACAGGAATTCGAAATTATGTGGGAAGGCAGGCGAAAATAGACTATGCACTCGGTTGTGAAGTGGTAGATGAAGGCTTTCCCGGTAGCGAACTTATTCCGCTACCATTGAATAAAAACGAGAAAGCCTTGATCAATGATGCTGTAAGGAAGGCAAAGAAATCGGATGTTATAATTGTTGTTGCAGGCGTTGATGAGTTACGGTGTTGCGAAAGCAAATCAAGAACCAATCTCGGATTTCCGGGGCGACAGTTGCAATTAATACAAGCCTTGTACCAAACCGGCAAGCCCATAGTACTTATCATGATCAATGGTCAGCCGATGACAATCAATTGGGAAAACCATTATCTCCCGGCCATACTGGAAGCCTGGTTTCCGAATGCCATGGGCGGACAGGCAATTGCCGAGACTTTGTATGGCGATTATAACCCGGGAGGCAAATTGCCTGTAACATTCCCAAAATCCCTGGGTCAGATACAGTTAAATTTTCCGTTTAAACCGGGTTCGCATGCCGGACAACCCGATTCGGGACCCAATGGCTGGGGGAACACCTCTGTAGTTGGAGCATTGTATCCTTTTGGGTATGGCTTGAGTTACACTACTTTTGAATATAGTAAACTGAAAATTAGCCCAACAAAACAAAAAACGCAGGGCGAAATTAAAATTTCCGTTGACGTAACCAATACAGGTAAACACAAAGGAGATGAAGTTGTGCAATTGTATTTGAAGGATGTGATAAGTAGTGTCACAACATACGAAACACAGTTAAGGGGCTTCGAGCGCATTACGCTGAATCCGCACGAGACAAAAACAGTACACTTCACACTTCAACCAACCGACATGGAATTGTTGGAAAAAAATATGCAGTGGGTGGTAGAACCTGGCATGTTTGAAGTGCATATAGGCAGTAGTTCAGAAGATATTCGCTTGAAGGGAGAGTTTGAGTTGCAATATTAGCCTGAGATGAAGCAACTACCAATCCATCAGCAATTCAACGTTGTTCATTCACAATTTAATGATGATTCGTATGAGAACAGTAAAGATAAGTGTGTTGATGTTGGCATGTTTATTTCCGAACTTAAATGCACTAACAACACAGGAACAATTTCGATATTATGTGTCAACTGTAAAACAAAACAATCATGTATTGCCTCTGGAGAAAACAATTCCTTTTGATTGGAAGGCTACGGCTATTTTAGAGAACATCGAAAATGGTTTGTTTGCATTTAACGAACGAATTACTGCGAAGAATAAGAAAATATGGTTTCGAATAACCAGCGCGACAGATGTAAGAGAGGAAATCGTAGTCGAAATTAAATCCGCAAAATCAGGAACAGTGATCGGCGAATTCGATATTCGTTATGCGCATTATATGCAACCGTTTCAACTCGAAATACCAAGGGAAAGGCTTAACCTAATTTTGCGCGAAGGAGTGGTTATGACTCTTAAAAAAGGCTCATCGCCTTTTTGGATTTTTGTTCCCGATGCGAAGAACAATCAACTGCCAACTGCCTTTTTGCCTCATTTGCTTGTTTCCGATGCACGAAAAAGTATCAATTCGATGGAGTGGAAGAATGCTTTGAATTCGTTTACGTCTTTGTCGACATTCGGTTGGATGGAGGGTTGTGTACTCGATGGCCTTCATACGCTCGCCAACAAAGACAGTGCTTCGAAAACGACAATAATGAACCATCTATCAATGTATTTCGACAATGACACATTGACGTATGAAGCCTATAATAATAGCCGTTCAGGCAAGATAAACACAGTTGAAAGTGTACTTCCTTTTGCTTTTTTATCCATTTATAATCCTCAACATTCCATGATTCAGCATGCGATTGATTATTGCCTTCAACATGCCGATAGCTTGGGCATTATTGCCGACGGTACAGCTACAAACAGAATGCTGAAAACAGAGGAATGTTTTACTATATCCTATCCTTTGGCTATACTTGCACGGGATTATGAAAGAGATGATTTGCAGGAATTAGCGATTATCAACCTTGAGGAAAGGGTTAAATTATTATCAACTCAGGGTGCCATTTATCAACGGGCAATGCAAATTGGGAACAAAGACTTTGCAAATTGGGCAAGAGGAATTGGCTGGTATTTGTTGGGAATGTCAAAAACGCTAACAATGTTGCCCAACAATGAACGAACCGATAAGCTTAAAGCCCATTTACGAAAAGATGCAGCATTTGTAATGCAGCATCAACAAGCCAATGGTTTGTGGCATTGTTTTATCGATGAGCCCGCAACAGGAATTGAAACATCAGGCTCAGCCATTATCGCAGCAGCCTTGGCGCATGCATACCAACAGGGATTTATTGGTTTTCCGGCAAAAGCAGCAGCCGAAAAATGCTACGATGGTTTACAAGCATATAGTACCCCCGATGGCTTTCTTACCGGCACAGTTCAGGTTAATAAAGGTGGTGAAAGCCTGCAACGGAATGGATATCGTGTCATTTCGCCTTATACACTTGGTTTTCTGGGTGTACTAGTGGAAATTTCATCCTTCAATTCCACCATTCTCCCCAGCAATTCATCAAAGGGCTTCGAGGAAAGGTAAAAAATGCTTTCCTGCATGTCTTTGTATTCTTTTTCCCATTCCGCCCTGGTATTCTCGGGATGAATAATATTGATTTTTGAAGGTATATGATTTTTGTAATAGTGATAAAGTTATCGGCAAATTCCCGACCAAAGTACTGCTCACCAACCAACGACTTAAAATCACGATTTGTATATGGTTCTATCATAGATCGACTGCCTATTTCGATTAATACGCGTGGTGGTATCTATTAAATCGGATCAGATACTGGATTATAATACACCTCAATGGTTATAGGGTCGTCGTCAGGGCTCTTTATTTCTCCAGGTTTGAGAACAACCTCTTCGAAACCTGCTTCGGCAAACAGTTGCTTCATTTCAGGCAAAAAGGTTTCGGTGACAAATTTTTGCGAATGCCGACGTAGTTTACTTACTTGTGAATTGGTCATCTCCAAATCAGTTTTATTAAATCCCAAATGTGACCTATCCAAAGCCAAATCAATATCCTCACTAAACCTATCAATTAATCTCCATGCTTTACTTAGCGAAGTACCACCTTTAAAGACTGTATGTTCAGCAATAGACGATTTAAATACCAGTTCGATTGTACGAACCACCCACCAATCTTTTTCAACGGCAGCGGCATTTGGAAAGCCTATAGAAGTAGCAGTTTCTTCAAATATGTTTCGCTTTGTTCTGTCGGTCAGTTTCAACCACTCTGCAATCACTTTTTGATTCATTCTATTTCAGATTTAGGGCGGGTTTCATTATTTTCCGTATCCATTCGGGGGCTAGGCGATAATCGTTTTGCAAGTGCGTTGGTTTTTCATCTTCAAGTAGCTTTTGAATTTTCTCTGTTTCGGCAATGGTAACGTTATCCTTTCCAATGGTTCTCAGAGCCTGAATAGCCAATGTGCTTATTTCGCCAATGGTTGACACATTTTTTGGACTTGCATGTTTGAATGAAATGGTTCTTTGTCCAATTTTTACTTTACGGGCAGTACCATCGGTGAGGTAAACTACATTTAACGGAACTTGTGTGCTTAACCCTAAGCGGTTAAGCGCATACGCGCCTGTAGGAACAATGCGTGCCTTGTCTCTTTTGGCAATTGCAGCAGCAATGGCTTCGATACCAGGAGTTACCGCGCCAATAACAGGGTCAATTTCGGGACGGGTATAAATGCCACGTGCCACACGTGAAATGTCTTTTTTAGCAGTCAAACGCTCTAACACTTTCGATACAGTTTTTGCTGTACCAAAATTTAAAAAATCTTCTGTAAAAAAGAGCGAACCCCTCCTCGCTTTTTTAATTTTCACAACTATTTTATCATCAATACTTTCCATATCATATCACAGCAAATTTTGTCGCAAATATAACGAATATTTACGACATTTTGCTTAGCTGTTTATTTAATTGCTTTGAATGAAAATCCTGAAAAATTCGATAAAACCAGTGGTGTAGCTGCCATTCAACTTAAGCGGCGCTTTCTAAAAAAAAATCCTCCGTTCATCTTATTTTCCGTTGAAAAAACTCCGAGGGCGACATACCTGTAAGCTGCTGAAAATTGCGCAATGCTGTTGCCCGCGAACGAAAACCTACAAAATAAAAAGCTTCCTGAAAACTGGATGAATGAGCCGAATTAATCTGCTCTAAAAAATCATCAATGCGTAATTTTTTGATGTAGTTCGTGTAATTTTCATATCCATTTTCACGTAAAACATTTGCCAGCGTAGTGCGGTTCGTGAACAGCTCTGAAGCCAGTGTATTGAGCGTTAAATCGGGATCGCGCCAGGCCTTGGTTTCCTGCATGTAGGTGTCCAGTCGTTTAATCAAAACTACATTTCGTTGTTCAGTGCTGCTTTTCTCAGTCCATGAAGGTGTCACCACATCGGCAGCTAACTGAGTGTCAGGCTCGCTCTCTTCTCTATCGATGGAAGTTGATTTTCCTATCAAGCGGTCGAACAGCTCCAGGTAAACGATATACAGACTACACCCCACACTGATGTAATAATACAAGGTATGAAGTAGCTGGTTTTCAAATATCATCACAAGTATATAGGCAAAAACATTTATAAGAAATGTTATCACGTACTTTCTAATCCATATATGATCTGAATTATGATGCAGTTTGGTGCGATAAATATACCACACAAAAAGTAAGGGAGTGAACATCACCAGGGATAGTAACAGACGAAACCACACCTCAAATCTCTCGGCATGGGGTACCATTTCCAGTATCGAATCATAGGGAGTAAACTCAACTCCGGCCAGCATACTAATCAGAAAAACAACTGTCAGTACTATCCAAACTGAATAGAGTTTGATGATTCGCCGGAAATTGAGCCATCCCGGGGAAATCACTTCTAAGGGATAGGTAATATACGAAAAAACCATAAAATTCGCTATCAGTAATAATATTGGTGAAACTACAAATTCAGGCTCTTTACCGTT
>JAVFAG010000126.1:0-6557 GCA_034002585.1 Paludibacter sp. | reverse complement strand
AGCAGAACTGCTGTGTCGGTCACATTGAGGGAGGTAACTACACCACCGATAAAGTCGTCGGAACCCGGACAATCGAGGATGTTTAATTTTTTGTCGAGCCATTCCGTTTGGATTAAAGTCGAGAAAACGGAGTAGCCATACTCTTTTTCAACCGGAAAATAATCGGAAACTGTGTTCTTTCCATCGATAGAACCTCTGCGTTTTATAACCCCACTCTCGTAAAGCATCGCTTCAACAAGAGTGGTTTTCCCAGTGCCCGAACTTCCCAGGAGTGAGATGTTCTTAATAGCGTTTGACTGATATACCTTCATAACTTGTGTAAATTTATAGATTAACTTAGATTTTATGCGGGTTTTCGCTTCGAAAAAACGAACGGCAATGTATGAAATATGTTTGTAATAGAATTGGGGTTAATTATGTTATAGAGCAGGTTTTAATATTTTTTAGCGATAAATAGTTTCATAACCCTGATAAAGTGGTTTTTTTGATAACCCGTAGCCCTTTACTATCGTAACGACTCCAGATCCATTCGTTCACCTTCCAGGTTAAAAAAGCACTTCCGGCACCCAGCACAGCACCTGCCAACACATCCGATGGATAATGAACCCCCAGGTGCATGCGCGAATAACCCACCGATCCTGCCCACAGAAAGGAAGGCACGGCCACATACCATTTCGGGTACTTCAGGGTGAGCGCTGTGGCCGTGGCAAAAGCACCGGAGGTATGACCTGATGGCATACTGAAATCATCCTGCAACTTATACACCTCCAACTGCCCGGGATAGCTGTCGTAGGGACGTTGCCGGGCAATCGACGCTTTAAGTGCATACGTAAGACCCAGGTTCACACCCGAAGCAAATGCAATATAACAGGCATCTTTAAAAAGTTCTTTATCACTCGTAATCAGCGAATAACCACCCATTAGCACCGGAACAGCCAATGTAACCGGAACAGTTGTTTCCGAAAGCAAACGACTTATGGGCTTCAATCCCGGTGCACTTTGATTGATTGAACGCAGTAAATCGATATCACGGTTTTGTGACTGAAGTTGAAATGTACCTGCCAAAAACAGGTTGAAAAGCAGAATAATTATCGTAACTTTGCGCATCAAAACTGATTTTTTGGCAAATATAGACAATTTAATGTACAAGATTGCAGTGATAGGTCCGGAATCGACCGGAAAATCGGTACTTACGAAAGCACTGGCCCTGCATTATTCGGCACCGCATGTGGATGAATACGCCCGTAGTTATGTGGAACAATTGGGTCGACCGTATACCTACGAGGATGTTTGCGCCATCGCACGGGTTCAGGTTGAAGCTGAAAATCAAATCGAACAAAAGGAAACGCTATCCAGGGCTGACACTACAACGACAAATTTTGTATTTTTCGATACCGACCTTATCATCACAAAAGTGTGGTTTGACTACTGCTACAAAACAGTTCCATCATTTGTAAACCAGCAACTCAGTAAAGGATTTTTTGATCTTTACCTGCTTTGTGATACCGATTTACCCTGGGAACCCGATCCGGTTCGCGAACACGGCGACGACCGTGAGTTTTTTTTTGACTGGTACCGGCGCGAGATTGAACAACTCAATAAATCCTATGTTGTAGTGCAGGGCCGGGGCGATGATCGTCTGCAAAGTGCCATTCAGGCCATTAAACTTCATTTTCGGTTATAAAATATTTCAGCAATGAAAAAAGAAAAAATACTCAACTTAGTACAACAGCTTTCGAACACCGAACCCATTAAGGAAGTATGCCACCAACAGCTTAAAGACAGTCCGATGCCCTCAGTGGCTGTACTTTCGGAAATTGTGGATTTGTGCCGATCGGTTCTTTTTCCGGGCTATTTTGGCGATTCGGGAGTCACTTCCCGCACCATCATGTACCATATCGGAGTCAATATCGACCGGCTTCAACTCTTGTTGGAGCGTCAAATAAAAGCTGGTTTGTGTTTCGATGCTATTTCCGAAGAACAGATTTGCATCGAAATTGACATCAGGGCAAAAGAGATCACCGAGCAGTTCCTGGCGATGCTTCCTTCCATTCGCGAAACCTTATATACCGATATTGTGGCAGCATACAACGGCGACCCCGCAGCCAAGAGTTTCGGCGAAGTCATTTTCTGCTATCCGGGCATTCGTGCAGTGAGCAATTACCGCATTGCACATGCCTTACTCAAGCTGGGTGTGCCCCTTATTCCCCGAATTATCAGCGAGATGGCCCATTCAGAGACCGGCATCGACATTCATCCCGGAGCCGAAATCGGTGAATATTTCACAATTGACCACGGCACAGGGTTGGTAATCGGCGAAACCTCCCGTATTGGTAACAACGTAAAAATGTTTCAGGGAGTAACCCTCGGCGCCCGCAGTTTTCCATTGGATGACAACGGGAACCCTATTAAGGGAATCGACAGGCACCCGAAAATAGGGAACAATGTGATTATCTATTCCAACTCTACCATTTTAGGGCCTATAACGGTGGGCGATGGGGCTGTAATTGGCGGTAATATCTGGGTGGATCAGGATGTGCCTGCCGGAGCCAAACTGGTACAAAAAAAATAAATTAACAAAACGGGTGTACTAAGCCCGATGATTTTTCACAACGAACGGAAATGAATCAACTCTTTATAGCAAAAACATTCAAAGGACTTGAAGAAGTTCTGGCAACCGAATTAGTAACCCTGGGTGCCAACAATGTAGAAATTCAGCGTCGTGCCGTATCCTTTACAGGCGATAAACGATTGCTTTACAAGGCAAACCTGCACCTGCGCACAGCCATCCGCATTCTCAAACCCATCGCTTCGTTTACAGCCCGCACCCCGGATGAGATTTACGAGGAAGCCCGTAAGCTCACCTGGACCGATTTCATGGATGTGAACAATACCTTCGCTATCGATGCAACTGTATTTTCCGACGAAATTCGTCATTCGCGCTTTGCTTCTTACCGCATGAAAGATGCGATAGTGGACTGGTTCAGGGAAACTACCGGCAAACGGCCATCGGTGAAGGTCGACAACCCGCAATTGCTGTTCAACCTGCATATCTCAGGCGATCAGTGTACCCTCTCGCTCGATAGTTCGGGCGAATCGCTGCACAAGCGCGGGTACCGTGTCAATCAAACCGAGGCACCCATCAGCGAGGTGTTGGCAGCGGGAATGTTGTTGCTGGCCGGTTGGGACGGACAATCGGATTTTGTGGATCCCTTCTGCGGATCAGGCACTTTCCTCATCGAAGCAGCCATGATAGCGCTCAACATCCCTCCGGGACTCTATCGTCCTTCGTTTGGGTTTGAACAATGGAGCGATTTCGATAAGGATTTATTCGACGAATTGTACCAGGATGATAGTGCTGAACGAGCGTTTGAGCATAAAATTTACGGCTTCGATATCTCGGCTAAAGCATTAAAAATTGCGGATGAAAACATCAAGAGCGCCGGAGTAAGTAAATACATTACCTTAGAACGTTGCGATGTGGCTGAATTAACATCACCATCGGAAAATTGCCTGGTAGTGACCAACCCTCCTTATGGCGAACGTCTGCGTCCTGAAGAACTGGAGCCCATCTACGGCGCACTGGGCAGCACCCTGAAACATAAGTTTACCGGCGTTACGGCCTGGGTAATCAGCTCGGAAGAACGCCTGCTGGAACGTATAGGACTTAAACCTTCAGCAAAAATCCAGCTGATGAACGGCCCGCTCGATTGTTTATTCAACAAGTACGAAGTGTTTGCAGGAAAAAGAAAAGAATTCTTATCGACAAATGATTAATAGGTGGTGTTGGAAGGGCACATCCATTAATCATTTCTCATAAGCATACCAGTACAGCAATCCTACCAGTCCACCGCCACCAACGATATTACCCAGGGTGGCCGGGATCAGGTTGCTAAAGATGAACTCGCTCCAGGTAACGGGTGAGCCGTAAAAAATAGCAGCGGGGATGAAAAACATATTGGCTACCGAGTGTTCGAAGCCCATGGCTACGAAGGCCATCACCGGAAACCAGATTGCAGTAATCTTTCCCACTACATCCTTCGCAGCAAACGATAACCACATGGCCAGTGCCACCAACCAGTTGGCACCAACACCCTTTAAGAATGTCTTGAAAAACGGATTTCCGGTTTTAGCATCGGCGATGCCTAAAATACTGTCGTGCCAGGGCGCATTGTCGAACAGGCCTGTCTGGTAAGTCATGAAGTAAGCCACAAACAGCGCACCTACAAAATTCCCGGCATACACCAGCGACCAGTTGCGCAGCAATTGCGAAACCTTCAACTGACGCGAAAGTACCGGAGGAATAAAATAGGCCGTATTACCGGTGAACAAATCGGCACCTGCAATGGCACACATGATAAGACCAAGTGGAAAGACCGCCCCCATCATGAATTTCTGCAAACCCGGATTTCCCGCAGCAATGCCCGGTACTCCACCGCCCACCATCACGGCCAGCAATCCTCCGAGAGCTATATATGCACCCGCCAGAAAAGCAAGCACCAGTGTTTTCGACGCAGAGGTCTCAGCGCGCATTATCGCTCCATCGGCAGCCTTTCCTACCAACTCTTTAGGACTAAGAATTCCCATAACTTTAATGATTAATGGATAATGATTAAGGATGAATCAATATCCATACTTTAATTGATTATCACTTCTTTTCCGTAACTTTTAAGAATCGTTTCCGCACGGTGCAACTGTTCGGGAGTGTTCATCTCCACATCTTCCAACTGATACTCCCAGCCCAGTGCATCGTACTTGTGTTTGCCTAATTTATGATAAGGCTGTATCTCAATTTTCTCCACATTGTTCATCGCTTCGGTAAAATGTCCCAGCTTACGCAGGTGTTCTTCCTTGTCGGAATAGCCCGGAACGAGCACGTAACGTATCCATACGGGCTTGTTAATACTATGCATGTAGGATGCAAATCGCAGGGTCAGCTGGTTTTTTACGCCGGTTAATCCCTGATGCGCCTTTTCGTCCATTTGCTTAATATCGAGCAATACCAGGTCGGTGTATTCCATCAGCTCTTTTACAGCCTGGTTAAGCACTCCCCCATTTGTATCGATGCAGGTATTGAAACCGTCTTCCTTTAGTGCTTTAAACACCGGAATGAGTTCGCGGGCCTGCAACAGCGGTTCGCCTCCCGAAACGGTTATCCCGCCCTTCTTCCCAAAATAGGGACGCTGATTGCGCGCCATCTGTAAAATTTCCTCTACCGACATGGGTTTGGCCACCTTCATTTCGATGGTATCGGGATTGGCACAATACAGGCATTTGAAATTGCATCCCTGAAGGAATAAAACCAGGCGAATGCCCGGACCATCGAAGGTACCGAGCGATTCTACCGAATGTACGTTGAGCATTGTGGAATTGGTATGTATTGAAACCAGAGCACGGAAGTTGCCACCTTATTGGAAAGCTTCTCCCGTGAACTTGTCTTATAATGTTTCAAAGAAACTACGTGAAATTACTTCCATCTGCTGTGCACGGGTCAGGCGAACAAAGTTCACGGCATAGCCCGACACACGAATGGTCAGCTGCGGATAATTTTCAGGATGTTCCATCGCATCTTCGAGCATCTCACGGTTCAGCACATTCACATTGAGGTGATGGGCATCCTTCATAAAATAACCATCGATAATCGATACCAGGTTCTCGGTACGTTGCCCGTCGGTGGGACCCAGCGACTTAGGCACAATCGAGAAAGTATTTGAAATTCCATCGAGGGCGTTGGTATAATCGAGCTTCGACACCGAACTCAGCGATGCGATGGCTCCACTGTGATCGCGACCGTGCATCGGGTTGGCTCCCGGTGCGAAAGGTACACCATGCGCACGTCCGTCGGGAGTTGCACCGGTTTTCTTTCCATACACCACGTTGGAGGTAATGGTCAGAATCGACATCGTAGGTTCGGCATTCTTATAAGTAGGCAACTGAGCCAGCAATTGATTGAAATACGAAGGAATTTCCACTGCAAACTGATCCACGCGGTCGTCGTCGTTACCATAGAAGGGGAATTCTCCTTCAATTTTGAAATCAACGGTGATGCCCTGCTCGTTACGTACCGGAGTTACTTTAGCATATTTGATGGCTGAAAGTGAATCTGCTACGATACTTAATCCAGCTACTCCATAAGCCAGGTTGATTTTCGGATTCGTATCGATAAGCGACATCTGCGCTTTTTCGTAGTAGTACTTATCGTGCATGAAGTGGATGATGTTCATCGTTTCGTTATAAACGCGCGCTACTTCCTTCATGGTGTAGCGGAATGCTTCCATCACTTCATCAATATCGAGTACGTCCTGCGATTTCAGTTTGGGAACACCGGTAATTACCTGTTTGCCGGAGAGTTCGCAACGACCTTCGTTGAGGGCCAGCAGCAGCGTTTTAGCGAGGTTGGTACGGGCACCGAAGAACTGAATCTGTTTTCCGATTTCCTGAAACGATACGCAGCAGGCAATTCCGTAGTCGTCGCTGCAACGGGTTTCCTGCATCAGGTCGTCGTTTTCGTACTGAATCGACGAAGTATCGATCGACACTTTCGCACAGAATTTCTT
>JAVFAG010000125.1:5572-6767 GCA_034002585.1 Paludibacter sp. | reverse complement strand
TCGAACCTGAAAGTAGCAGGTGTAACCGTCGCATTATTCCGGTAATTTTTCAGGGTCAGTTCGTTGCGGCTTCCGTCGCGGTTCAAAACGTAAATTGAATGCAATTGATTCGTGGTTTTTACAATTTGAACGGTAACTTTTACAAACTGATCATTGGCTTTCAAGGGAGTAAGCTCAATAATATGGTTACCTGCACTTTTTTGTTTGCTGAAACCCGCCTTGCTTTTGGCTGTAAATCCTGCCAAAACTGCCATGGGATTTGTTTCGGCAAGTTCCTGAGCTGTGGGCTCTGTGATGCTTACTTCTTT
The DNA here is from genome assembly GCA_034002585.1 of Paludibacter sp. Taxonomy (GTDB): domain Bacteria; phylum Bacteroidota; class Bacteroidia; order Bacteroidales; family Paludibacteraceae; genus Paludibacter. The sequence goes on along the minus strand of JAVFAG010000125.1, from coordinate 6,459 downwards.
ATTTTGTTCAAACAAAGCCCATTGGGTGGAGCCATCATACCATACTTTCACTTGGTCCATTGTCAGGTAAAACTGATTGCCTTTCATAATCAGATTTCCTGAAACCGACTGCGAATTTACACCATTTTTGGGAATCACTTTTAAATCGAAAGCAGTCTGCACCGCCGCACTGCGTACCGAATTCAGGTATTCATTGATAATCTTTTGAGCATCAGTGCTATTTTGCGCCCAACTACCAGCTATCGAATTTATAAATAGTAAAATAGATAAAACTTTCTTCATCGCAATTGTTTTAAAATCATATCCAGGTGGTGGTCGTCCATTACCAATACCTGACGTGCCTTACTTCCTTCGTTTGGACCAATAATTCCGGCTACTTCCAATTGATCCACAATGCGTCCGGCCCGGTTGTATCCAATCGAAAATTTACGTTGAATGTTGGAGGTCGAACCCTGTTGGGAAGCAACAATGAGTCGTGCTGCTTCTTCAAACAAGGGATCGCGTTTGCTCAGGTCCACACTACTCAAATCAGCACCTTCGCCATCTGGTCCAACATACTCTGGCAGATACAGCGCTGTAGGATAGCCCTGCTGGCCGCTGATATGATGAACGATATTTTCTACTTCGGGAGTATCGACAAAGGCACATTGTACGCGAATGAGTTCATTGCCTGAAGTAAAAAGCATATCGCCACGACCTACCAGCTGATTGGCGCCCGGCCCATCAATAATCGTGCGCGAATCAATCATCGACGAAACACGGAAGGCCACACGTGCCGGGAAGTTGGCTTTAATAACCCCGGTAATGATATTCACTGAAGGACGTTGTGTTGCAATAATCATGTGAATACCAATTGCTCGGGCCAGCTGGGCAATACGGGCAATCGG
>JAVFAG010000125.1:0-5472 GCA_034002585.1 Paludibacter sp. | reverse complement strand
ACAATCTCGTACAGGGTAATCGTTGGTCCAACAGTAGCTTTAATGGTTTTAATTTCTATGCCATAATGTTGCAGCGTGCGGGTGATGCGTTCCTTGTTGGCCGTTTGCTCCTTCATATCGATTTGCGTCTCATTATCCGTTCCATACACTTTCAACAGGTTGAGGGTAGGGAAGTTGTAGCGCGATAAATCGAGCGTGGGATCGTATTTCCCAAGCTTAGCGATACTGTATTCCGGATCCGCATTTTCCTCGGCAGCATATTCAGCATCTGTAAGCGGATGATGATCCTCGTGTACAGGAGGTGTAATTTCAAAGTCAACTTTATCTGCCGGATTTGGTTCTGCCTCATTGAGAGGAACTTCATCCTCATCTTCCAGTTCATCCAGTTCCAGTGGATTGTTTTCACCTCCCCTGATCCATTCATCCGGAACAATTTCAGTCCCGACAGCTACCAGGGGCTCATCGACTTCTTCATCATCTTCATCCAACAGGACAGGTTTTTTAGCTTCTTTTTTACTAAATAAGGATTTCAGAAATGGCAGTGTTTTCGACGAAGTAATGACGCTATAAATAATAAAGGTTACAGCCAGGGCCATCAGGATTCCCAGTTCACCAATATATGAAACAATAAGTTTGCTTACTGCCACTCCATGTGCTCCTCCAAGTAAAAAGAAGGTACCCGGATGCAGGTAGGTGTCGACCATTCCCAGAACCAGCGAAAGCCAGATCATCCAGAAAAAGCTATGCAGAAAGGCTTTCCACAGCGAAAATATCCGTTGTTTTATCAATCGGAGACCAAGAACTACAGCGAAAAAGACGATTGCAAAAGCGCCCAGACCGAATCCCCGATGTATCAGGTAATGTGCTGTCAGGGCTCCGACAAAGGAAGTGATGTTCTGAATTTCGCCCCGGGCATTGTGCACTTCTGAAAAACTCATCTCCATATGACTCTGATCCTCTGCGCCTGTAAAAAAGTAAGAGAACATTCCGGCTGCAAAGACTGCCGCCAACATAAGAACGACTAGTCCGACCACAAAATGAAGTAATTCGCTGCGAAAAAACTGAATAATTCGGGTTATAAACCCGGGATCTTCATTTTTTTGTGTTGTCTTTCGGGGTGTTGGCTTTTTAGGCGCCTCCACGACCAGGGGAATGGTCTTCGTCTCTTTTTTGGGTTCGTTGATGGTTCGTACAGGTTTTCTGGGTGCCATGAGTTTCTGAATTGATATAAATGCAAAGGTAATATTTTTTATGCTATTCCAATACCTGTATTCAATTCCTATATTGATAAAATTAATAGGTTTATAGTTTATATCTGTTTGTTTGACAAACTGTTTTGCAATACTTTTGCATCAGAATCAAAATTAAAAACAGTAATTATAAATTTAAAAATTAAAACGTATGTCACAGATTGGAAAACAGATTGTAGATTTTAAAGTTCAGGCTTTCGTAAACAATGGTTTTAAAGAAGTTACAAAACAGGATGTGTTAGGCAAATGGTCGGTGTTTTTCTTTTATCCTGCCGATTTTACTTTTGTATGCCCGACTGAGTTGGAAGATCTCGCCGATAAATATACTGAATTTCAGGAAGCTGGTGTAGAAGTGTATGGTGTGTCCTGCGATACTCATTTTGTACACAAAGCATGGCACGATACTTCTGCTGCAATCAAAAAAGTAAAATATCCGTTGCTGGCCGATCCGACAGGAGTTTTGGCCCGTGGTTTTGATGTAATGATTGAAGAAGCCGGTTTGGCTGAACGTGGTACTTTCGTAGTGAATCCTAAAGGTGAAATTGTATCGTACGAAGTGGTTGCCGGAAATATCGGTCGTAATGCAGATGAGCTGTTCCGTCGCATTCAGGCGCTTCAGTTTGTAGATAGCCATCCGTCGGAAGTTTGTCCGGCAAAATGGAAAAAAGGAGGCGAAACCCTGAAACCAAGCATCGACCTTGTAGGAAAGATTTGATTTTAGTTAACAAGCAAGGGAGAAGCTTAGCGGTTTCTCCCTTTTTTTACACATTAGATTATGTTGGATCAATCGTTTAAAGACCAAATTACGGGTCTGTTTGCATCGTTACAATCGGCCTATGAATTTCAGATTGAAGTAGCTCCCGATCATTCTTCCCGTGAAGAACTGGTTGAACTGCTCAGTGATGTTGCTTCCTGTTCTCCGAAACTTAGTTACACAGTAACCGATGCTCCCGGCTTACAATTTCGGATTGCCAAAGATGGAGTTCCATCGTCATTTGTTTTCAGAGCTGTTCCCAACGGGCATGAGTTTACTTCACTGCTGCTGGCGATTCTGAATCAGGAAGGTATTGGTAAAAATCTGCCCGATGAGGCGCTCACCCGAAAGATTAAAGCGCTTCGCGGTCCGGTTCTCATAAAATCGTATATTTCGCTTACCTGTACCAATTGTCCGGATGTGGTGCAGGCGCTCAATGCAATTTCGATACTAAATCCGATGGTCGAGCACGAGATTATCGACGGAGGAATTAATGAACAGGAAGTGGAACTGCTGAAGATACAGGCAGTGCCTACCGTGTTTGTAAATGGTACGGTAACGCATGTGGGCCGTGCTTCGCTGGGAGAGCTGGTGGAGAAAATTGAGGAGAAATGCGGTGTGGATGCTGAAGTCCTGGAAGTTGAACAAAAGGAATACGATGTGGTAGTGGCTGGTGGTGGTCCTGCCGGTGTTGCAGCTGCTATTTATGCCGTGCGAAAAGGGTTCAAAGTAGCTATTGTGGCAGAGCATATTGGTGGACAGGTAAGTGAAACAACAGGGATAGAAAATATGATTTCTGTTCCAGTGACCAATGGTACCCAACTGGCTGCCGATATGATGAAGCATTTGCACGAGTACCCTGTTGATGTGCTGGTTAACCGTAAAGTTGTTTCGGTATCGCTGGTTGAAGGATATAAACACATCACCACTTCACTGGGTGAAACCTTTGTAACTCCAATTTTTATTATTGCGACAGGTGCCAGCTGGCGACGACTGAACGTTCCGGGTGAAGCTGAACATATCGGATCGGGCGTAGCTTTTTGTACCCATTGCGATGGTCCCTTCTACAAAGGTAAAAAAGTAGCTGTCATCGGAGGTGGAAATTCCGGACTGGAAGCAGCCATCGATTTATCGGCTATTGCCTCTGAAGTCACAGTGCTCGAATTTCTCCCCGAACTGAAAGGCGATCAGGTATTGCAAAATAAACTGGCAACGCTTTCCAATGTCAAGGTGTTGACAAATGTTCAGACACTAGAGGTAAAAGGTGCTGAGGGTAAGGTAAATGGTCTGCGGTACAAAAACCGTTCATCAGAAGAAGAAACCGACCTGAGTGTTGAAGGGATTTTTGTGCAGATTGGACTGAAGCCCAACAGTAGCGTTTTCCAGGATCTCGTGGAAGTGAATCGTTTTGGGGAGATTGTTATCGATAGTCATTGCCGTACCCGTGTTCCGGGTGTTTACGCTGCCGGAGATGTTACCACTGTTCCATTCAAACAAATTGTAATTGCTATGGGTGAAGGTTCAAAAGCTGCACTTTCAGCCTTTGAGGATTCCATCAAAGACGCCTGCCTTTAATCGCATTTTTTTGCTTTTCTGAATACCCAGTATTTCTGAAGGTTGTAGTTGAATACCAACGATACAAAACCATCTACAAAAAGCCGGCTAATGTAATAGTCGGTTTTTATGTAGGTGGTTATAAAGTAGGTGCCTGCTGCTTTCATCAGTACACTATTAAGCACAACGACAGCAAACTTACATATTTGCATTTTGGTGGAACTGGTGTAGGTGTAGTCTTTCGAATTAAATGTCCAGACCTTGTTCACCTTGAAATTGATGTACGCACCAATAATTCCACTTATCACAATGCTGTAAGTGTAATGAATATCCGCAAATTCGGTTAACAGAATCATTATCAGGTAGTCGAACATGCCACCTGAAAATGCAGATAATTGCGCTTTGGAAAAGGTAAGCAGCTGTTTAATCAGCGTTTTTAGCAGGCTGCTCTTTTTCCCGGATGTCACATTCGTCGGCAAGTTTCAGTAATTTTATGGAATCAACTAAATTGGCAATAAAAAGTCCGGCGGTTGCAATTACTCCCATATACAAAATGGAGTTATGTACCACCACTTCGAGAATGAAAATCAAACTCAGCACTATACGAACCTCAGTGGGACCCAGCAAACCGGAATCGATGGAGTATTTACCTGTAATTTTATAGCGTACCAGTGTGGTAATCATTTCCCAGCCATACAATACTACAAAGCCAAATCCGAAGAATTCCCAAAATCCGGTTGCATAAATAACGAATCCTAATCCCATCAGAATAATGCCCAGCCAGTCGGCTGTAATGTCAAGAGCAAACCCGTACCATTTACGGGGTTTCTTCCGGTAATATGCAACACGTCCATCGAGCGAATCGCCAAACCAGCTAATCATAAATCCCACGACTCCCAGCAGTAAAAAACTACTGTGAATGTAGGTGGCGAGTACAAAGCCAACGAAAATGATGATGCTTCCCGAGAAGCCGATAAAAGTCAGCATGTCAGAACTAATCCAGGATGGAATTCGCTGGACCAGGTAGGCGATCAGGTTTTGTTCGTACTTGCGCAACAGGTTGGTACGATCGCGATCTGAAGAGATAACTTTTAGTGTCTGAATAAGTGATTTGTGATGATGAGTTGACACAATTGATTGTTTTTAGGTTTTAACGTGCAAATGTAAGCATTTATCTTTATACTACGAATATCAGTTGTTTGATGACCATAAAAAAGTGTATATTTGCAGTATAAACTAAAAATATGATTAGTATGTTGCTTTCTGTATCATGGCTGGAATGGATTGGATATTTCAGTTCGGTTTTGGTGGCCATATCGCTCACCATGAGTTCAATTGTTAAGTTACGATGGTACAATCTGCTGGGGGCAGGCGTGTTTTCGTTCTATGGTTTTATGATCGGTTCGTTACCAGTGGGGCTTCTAAATTTATTTATTGTTTTTGCCAATATTTATTACCTGCGGGGAATATATTCGAAGAAAGAATCGTTTAACGCCATTCGTACTCAAATGGATGATCCCTATCTGCAGTATTACCTCGATTTTTACAAAAAAGACATTCTGAAGTTTTTTCCAAAGACAGAGCAGATAGTCTCGGATATCCGTGAAAACAACGACGCCTGGGTGCTGCTTTTGTTGCGCAATGCACAATTGGCAGGTATAATGGTGGGTAAACGAAGTGGTGCCAGTCTGAATATTCTTATCGATTATGTTACAGCGCCTTATCGTGATCTGAAAACCGGTGAATATATGTACCAGCATTCCGGCTTATTCATTAAGGAGGGCATCGAATTATTGATCCAGGAGACCGACAAAGAGCCACAGTGTAAATTTCTTCTGAAAATGGGATTTTCCGAACATCCTAAAGGACGCTTTGAGTTGTTGCTGAAATAAAATCTATCGCCCTGAATTTATT
>JAVFAG010000124.1:0-6776 GCA_034002585.1 Paludibacter sp. | reverse complement strand
GTTTTACCCGAGCCCGACTGACCTACCAGTGCCACAGTTTTACCTTTCGGAATCACCAGATTGATATCCTTCAGCACCCAATCGGCCCCGTAGCTGAAACTCAGGTTTCGGTATTCAATCTGATGTTTGAAACCTTTCAGCGTTACAGGATTCACGGGGTCAGGAATGGTATCTTCGGCGTCTAGGATCTTATCAATGCGTTCGAGGGCAGCCATCCCCTTGCGAACGCCGTACATGGCGCGGGAAAGGTCTTTGGCCGGGTTGATAATGCTGTAAAAAATCACCAGGAAATAGATAAACTCGGCAGCATCGATGCTGCTTTCACCCCGAAGGATGAGCATGCCTCCGAACCAGAGCAGCAGGGCTATCACCACTGTGCCCATAAATTCGCTGCTTGGAAAGGCCAGGTGATAGCGGAAAAGGATGTGGTTGAAGGTTTTGCGAATCTTCTCGTTAAGGGATGCAAAACGTTCCTGCACCTTTTTCTCGGCATTAAAGGCCTTTACCACCCGCAATCCACCCAGGGTTTCATCGAGTTGCGACAGCATCTCTCCCTGTTGTGCCTGAGCCTCGGCGGAAGATAGTTTCAGGTTCTTCCCCAGCCTTCCAATCATCCAGCCACTGATGGGAAGCAAAAGCAGCACAAAAGCCGTCATCTGCCAGCTCATCAGCATCAGCACCACCAGGTAAATCGCTATCAGCAAAGGATTTTTAAAAATCATTTCCACAGCGTTCACAATCGACACCTCCACCTCGGTAACATCGGCCGTCATGCGCGACATAATATCGCCCTTGCGTTCTTCTGTAAAATAACCAATGGGAAGCGATACAATTTTACGATACATTTGATTGCGGATATCGCGTACCACACCCGTGCGGATAGGCACTGTCATGCGTACTCCCAGGTAGGCCGCACCCACCTTGAAAGCAGTCATTACAATCAGGAAAAGCGCCACGAAAAACAGGGTCAGCACCGGACCGTGCACCATAATAAGGTTTTCAATCCACCAGTTCAGGTTATTTCCCACTGCATCGGCAATCGATTTTAGTGAATCGCCCCATGCCCATTCCCGGTAAATGATGCCCGTCTGACGAACGCCAAACAACATCTGCAAAATAGGAATGAGAGCTGCAAACGAAAACAGGCTGAAGATGGCTGATATAAAATTGAACAGCAAACTCAGACCAATGTAGTGTTTATAGCCGGGTAAAAATCGCCTGAAAATGGAGATTACGTTCATACGGTAATGATTGTTTTTTCAACGGTCGTATGGAACTCGCATGCTAATAGTATCCTAACTTTGGATGTGAAGTAGTTACATGCTCGTTTCATATTCCGGTATAATTGCGCGGCGTAATTGCTTTCAGCTCTTCCCGAACTGCCTCACTCACTTCCAGCGTTTCGATAAAAGCGCGAATCGATTCGCCGGTAATGGCTTCGTTGGTGCGGGTAAGGGCTTTCAATGCTTCATAGGGCGAAGGATAATTTTCTCGTCGCAAAATGGTTTGAATCCCTTCGGCCACCACCGCCCAGTTGGCATCCAAATCGTGAGAAATAGCCGCTTCGTTCAACAGAAGTTTACCTACTCCCTTTACAATACTTTGCGTAGCAATGAGGGTATGCGCAAAAGGCACTCCCACATTCCGCAGCACAGTGCTGTCGGTAAGGTCGCGTTGTAATCGTGACACCGGAAGCTTTTCAGCCATGAATGAAAACAAAGCATTGGCAATTCCCAGGTTTCCCTCGGCATTTTCGAAATCTATCGGATTCACCTTGTGCGGCATAGCGGATGATCCCACTTCGCCGGCTTTAATTTTTTGCTTGAAATATTCCATTGAAACATAGGTCCACACATCGCGGCACAAGTCGATAAGAATGGTATTCAGCCGCTTCATGGCATCAAACTGAGCTGCGAGGTAGTCGTAATTGGAAATCTGAGTAGTCCATTGCTCCCGCTCCAGACCCAGCTTTTCAGCCAAAAAGTCATTGCCGAACTTTTTCCAGTCGTAGGCAGGATAGGCCACGGCATGGGCATTGAAATTTCCGGTGGCACCGCCAAACTTAGCTGCATGCGGGATGGCTTTCAGTGCCTCAAGCTGCCGTTCGAGACGATTTACAAACACCATAATTTCTTTCCCCAAACGTGTGGGAGAAGCAGGCTGACCATGTGTTTTAGCCAGCATTGCCACATTGGCCCATTCGGTGGACTGGTGTTTCAACAGGGCAATAAGCTGTTCCATTTCGGGATAGTACACCTTTTCGAGGGCTTCGCGTATTGAAAGTGGCACCGCGGTATTGTTGATATCCTGAGAGGTTAAACCGAAGTGAATAAATTCTTTGTACTCCTGCAAACCCAGCTGATCGAACTTTTCCTTGATAAAGTACTCCACTGCTTTCACATCGTGGTTGGTCACTTTTTCGATATCTTTAACTGCCTGCGCATCGTCCAGACTGAATTGCCGGTATACCTCGCGCAGGGGATTGAAGAGCTGCTCACCAACATTTGCAAGCTGAGGCAGGGGCAACTGGCACAGGGCAATAAAATACTCGATTTCAACCTGCACCCGATAGCGTATCAGTGCATATTCGGAGAAAAACGCTGCGTAAGGTTCCGTTTTCGTACGGTAACGCCCATCTGCAGGCGCAATGGCGGTGAGTAGGGAAAGCTTCATAGGATATAATCTGAATAGAAAGGACCGCAAAGGTAAGCATTTCGGCCGGAAGTAAAAAGTAAATTGTCGGTATTGTGTACTGAAAACTTTTCGTTACCTTTGTTCATTCAATTTGCTATTTAACACACATTCAATCTTGTAAAAAAAACATCCCGCCGGTTTTTTCCCAGGCTGAAGCTTCAGGCTGACGAGCGGTTTAGCAACAACAATCCTATGAAGTACATCAAAATCCATAAAGAAGGCCGGCTGATACTCCTGATGTTGCTGTTTATCCTTTTCACTATCAACATCTTCATTTACCTTCGTTTCCCAAATGTAATGTTTGCCCTCACCACGATCATTTCGGGTGGAATAATGGTGTTTCTCACCTACTTTTTTCGCAACCCAACGCGGGTAGTCGAGATTGATGATCCGAGTTTGATTGTGGCACCGGCTGATGGCACGGTGGTGGCTGTTGAAACAGTAGAAGAACATGAATATTTCGGTGACAAGCGTTTGCAAATCTCCATTTTCATGTCGGTGTTCGATGTACATGCCAACTGGTATCCTGTAGCCGGAAAGGTGTTGATGACCAAGCATCACAAAGGTCGCCACGTGGCCGCTTACCTGCCTAAGTCGAGTCACGAAAACGAACGCTCGACCGTGGTCATTGAGACAGAAGGAAAAACGCAGATTTTGCTGCGTCAGATTGCCGGAGCGCTGGCCCGCAGGATTGTGACCTACGCCCATGCCGGAAGGCCCTGTCACCTTAACGAGCACCTTGGATTTATCAAATTTGGCTCGCGGGTGGATTTATTTCTGCCTATCGATACCGAAGTGTACGTTCAGGTGGGCGAAGAAACAACGGGTAACGAAACTATTTTAGCACGATTAAACGAATAAACAGATATGGAACGATTCGACGAATTATTTCAAAAATACAACTGCGATTTGCAGGATGATCAGGTAAAAAAGGAAGTTGAGCAGCTGCTGGCTGATCACTTTGCCGAAAACAACAACTCTGAAGTATACGCAACCTGCCTCAGCCTTATCGATCTTACATCGCTTAACGGCACCGACACCGAAAAGCAGATTGTTGACATGACACAGAAAGTGAACGAGTTTAAAACGCATTTTCCATCCCTGCCAAATGTAGGCGCCATTTGTGTGTACCCATCGATGGTGCCGGTGGTGAAGAAAAACCTGATTCCACATATTGGCATTGCTTCCGTGGCCGCTGGTTTTCCGGCATCTCAGACTTTTATTGAAGTAAAAATTGCCGAAACGTCGATGGCTGTGATGGAAGGAGCCAGTGAAATTGATGTGGTGATATCGATTGGGAAGTTCCTGAGTGGTGAGTACGAAGAAGTTCGTGAAGAATTACAGGAAATTAAAGCGGCCTGTCGCGGTTCACACCTGAAGGTGATTATCGAAAGTGGCGCTCTGCTTTCGGCAGCGAATATTAAAAAAGCGTCGGTTCTGTCGATGTCAGCCGGTGCCGATTTCATCAAAACATCAACCGGAAAAATTCCCGTTGCTGCTACTCCCGAAGCGACCTATATCATGTGTTCGGCCATTAAGGAATGGTACGAACATACCGGTGAAAAAATCGGTTACAAACCAGCAGGTGGCATCGTTACCACCGAAGATGCTGTTAAGCATTATACGATTGTAAAAGAAGTATTGGGAGAAGAATGGCTGAACAACAAGCTGTTCCGCATTGGTGCCAGCCGGTTGGCGAATAATTTGCTAACAGATCTTACCGGGAAGGAAGTGAAATATTTTTGATTATAGGCGGTTATTTTTTACGCTCCACCGCATATTCAGCACAGGCAATCAGGGCTTGCTTCACTTCGCCGTCGGCGAAACCGGCCAGCGCTTCGATTGCTTTTGTTTTATACAGCTGCATGCATTCCTGAGCGTAGGCAAGGCCACCATTATCAATGGCAAAGCGGGTAACCATATCGATATTTTCTTCCGAGAAATCGCGTAAACCGATGATGGTAAAAATTTTGTTCCGCATTTCTTCCGAACTGTTTTTCAACGCGTAAATAAGTGGAAGGGTCACTTTCCCATCGCGCAAATCATTACCTGTAGGTTTTCCTATTTCCAGGTTTGGGTAATAGTCAAACACATCGTCTTTAATCTGGAAGCACATTCCCAGGTATTCGCCGTACAGGCGCAATTGCTCACGTTGTTCGGCACTGGCACCCGCAGCCGATGCTCCCACTTCGCAACAGGCGGCAAACAGATAAGCTGTTTTTTTACGGATAATATCGAAATATTGGGTCTCCGAGATCTTTGTATTTTGGGTAGAAGTAAGCTGCAACAGTTCGCCGTCGGCCAGCTCCATCGCTATGCCCGAAAGAATCTCCATGATGTCCACCGTGCGGGTCATGGCTACCTGACGCAGGGCACCGGCCAGCATGTAATCGCCCGAAAGAACCGCTACTTTGTTGCCCCAGCGGGCATTCACCGACTGAGCACCGCGGCGTTCGTGGGTATCGTCAACCACATCGTCGTGAATAAGGGTAGCTGTATGCAACAGCTCCAGCGCAATAGCCCCGTGGATGGCAGCAGGAGTTACCGGACCGAGCATTTTTGCCGACAAAAGTGCAAGCATTGGGCGCAACCGTTTACCCATGTTCATGAACACATACTCGTTAACTCCCTTTAGCAGAGTATTTTCGGTATGCAGACTATTGACAAGGGTACTGTCGAATAAATCCAGCTCGGGACGAATGGCGCTTTTTACTAATTCTATAGGATTCATGGAAGTTATACCTTCATTCGGATGCAAAAGTACGCTTTTTTGTGTACCAAGGTTCAAATTCAGTTGAAAAATGTCATTATTTTAGTTACTTTTACATTCTCAAAAACGATTAATTGAACGCAGGAACGGACAAAACTGTTCAGCAACACTTCAAAAAAAATGAAAAAACTATTTCTTATCGATGCGTACGCCATTATTTACAGGGCGTACTATGCATTTATACGTGCACCGCGGATTAATTCCAAAGGCTTGAATACATCGGCTATTTACGGATTTGTAAACACGCTCGATGATGTACTGAAACGCGAACAACCTTCGCATATTGCCGTTTGCTTCGATCCTCCCGGACCCACTTTCCGTCACGATGCCTTTGAAGCCTACAAGGCGCAACGCGAATCGACGCCTGAAGACATCAAGCTGGCGGTTCCCTATATTAAAAAGATAGTAGAGGCTTACAATATTCCTATGTTGGAAGTGATGGGCTTCGAAGCCGATGATGTGATAGGAACCCTGGCCCGTAAAGCCGATGAAGCAGGTTTTCAGGTATTTATGCTCACCCCGGATAAGGATTACGGACAGCTGGTATCGGAAAATGTATTTATGTACCGTCCGCGGCATACTGGTGGTTTTGAAGTGATGGGCCCTGCTGAAATCAAGGCGAAATACGATTTGGAAAGTCACCTGCAGGTAATTGATTTATTGGGCTTGATGGGCGATGCATCGGATAATATCCCGGGTTGTCCGGGTGTGGGCGAAAAAACAGCCATTAAGTTGCTGAAAGAATTTGGAAGTATTGATGCTTTGCTTGAACGGACCAACGAGCTGAAGGGTGCGCTGAAACAAAAGGTAGAAGATAACAAAGAACAGATTCTGTTTTCACGCTTTCTGGCTACTATTAAAACCGATGTGCCAGTCGAATTAGATGAAACATCGCTACAGGTGGAGCCTGTAAATGAAGACGCACTGAAGGCTTTGTTTGATGAGCTGGAATTCCGCACTATGTCGGCGAATAAGTTCGGTAATGTATTCACTTCGCTCCCACCGGATCAACCGGTAAACCGCATACAGTTTTCGCCGGCGAAGAAGGAACACGGGCAGATGTCGTTGTTTGATGAGCCGGAGGAAACTTCGGGAGGTCAGGGTGCTACTCTAGGCAACAACACTGGAAGGTCGGTCGGTGCTGGTGGCACAGGGCGTGCAGGCGCTTCAGGATCAGGAGCAGGAGCAGGTCAGTTGGCAGCGGCAGGCAACAGTGCAATCGGTAACACGGACTCTCCGGATGTCTCATCCTATTCCGGCTACCAAAATATTCACAGCATGCCCCATACTTACGAGCTGGTGACCACCAAAG
>JAVFAG010000123.1:0-6816 GCA_034002585.1 Paludibacter sp. | reverse complement strand
CGGTTCTGGTGTTGAATAATCTGGTCGGTCTGTAATTTCAATACCCGTGCGTTGGTTTTATCCACAACTGCTGTATACAGAATGTTTTCCCTGTCGTAGGGTTCCTTTTTCAGAATACGAATGGCGGTTTGAACCGCTTTTTCGCCACCCGTAGGGTAAATGAATGTTGCGTCGATGGTCCCGTTTAGTACCCGCTGTATACCCCCTTCGGTGCCGGGCAAGGCATCTATTCCCAGGATGAGGGGTTTACGAATGCCGCTGGCTACCCGGATGGCTTCGTGTGCTCCCGTTGCCATTTCATCGTTGTGAGCAAACACCAGGTCTATCGACGGTGCCTTTTGCAGGGCTTCGGTCATTTTTTCCTTCGCCTGTGAACGCAACCAACCGCCATCGTTTTCGTAAACGATTTTAATATCGGGGTAGTTTTTAATAATGCTGACAAAGCCCTCGTGACGCTCCATATCCGGAGTCGATCCCTTTAAACCACGAATTTCCACCACATTCCCTTTGCCGTTCAGTAGATTGGCCGTATATACACCCACTTCTTTTCCAACCTGAAAATTATCGGCCCCCACAAAAGCGGTATATTGGCTGTTGCTGGTTTTGCGATCCACCAATACCACAGGAATGCCTTCCTGCATGGCTTTTTCGATAACCGGAGTGAGTGGAACAGCTTCGTTGGGCGAAACAATAATCAAATCGACCCGATCTGAAATAAAGCTTTCGATATCGCGGATTTGCTTCTGATTGCTGTCGTAGGCCGTTTTAATCACCACCTCCACGCCCGGGTGAAAGGATGCTTCGCGCAGAATTTCTTCGTTCATGGTTCTGCGCCAGGCATCATCGCTGCATTGCGAAACGGCTATTTTCAGATTTTTCTCCCGTTTGCTGAATGAGCACGAAGCACTCAAAACCAGCATCAGTACAATGAAAATGGTGTTTTTTGTCATGGTGTGTATTCTCACGAAATCAATCAGAAGACAAATATAAAGAATCAGGTTGAAATCTGTGCACTACAAACCAATAAAACCGCCTGTTAGATTGGTTTTTTAGTAGTTCAGTTGCCCAACCCCGGCTTTATTGATCCTTTTTTCCTGTAAGCGATTGCGGTAGTACCGGCATAGCTCCCTTTTGGGTACACACAAAAGCCGAAACTTCTACTGCAATGGCATGAGCTTCCACAATGGATTTGCCCTGTAGCAAAGAAGCTACAAATCCGGCTGTAAACGAATCGCCGGCGCCTACCGTATCGGCTACCTCCACCAGGGGAGTGGGTTTAAAGGAAGTTCCGTCGGGAGTGATGACATAGCTGCCCTGCGTTCCCTTAGTTAGAACCAGCATGCGAAGCGAATAATCCGCTACCAATTTCCTGCAAATCTCCATTTCTGTGCTGTTTTCCCATCCAAAAAGCCGGGCCACCAGAATCACTTCATCATCGTTTATTTTCAGAATATTGCAGCGCGTCAGGGAATGATCAATCAGTTCCTGTGAGTAAAAATGCTGACGCAGGTTGATGTCGAATATTTTCAGCGCATTCTCGGGAACCAAATCCAGAAAACGATTGATGGTCAGTCGGGAAGCCTCATTGCGTTGCGCGAGCGAACCGAAGCACACCGTCGTGGTGTTGCGTGCCAGCTCTTCCATTTCGGATGTAAACGGGATGTTGTCCCAGGCTACTTTTTGGCAAATTTCGTACTGTGGCACCCCTTTATCGTCGAGTGTAACCTTTACGGTACCGGTTGGGAAGGGTGTTTTCTCTATGCTGTAGCGAAAATTCTTTTTGCTGAGGCAATCCAGAATTTCATCACCCGGCTCATCGTTACCAATGGCACTCACGGCACGGCCATCGAAACCAAATTGCGACACGTGATAAGCAAAATTGGCCGGTGCACCTCCCAACACTTTTCCGCTGGGGAAAACATCCCACAGGATTTCACCGATGCCTACAATACTACCTTTATTTTCAGGCTTGTAAAACGGTGCGTTAACTCCGGAAATTCCGATCGAAGTGTTCTGATTGTCGTTGGTTGTAGTTGTCATGTTTATTACAATTTGCAGTCAATTTTTAAATTTTCTTCAGGGATTACAGTCCGAGCTCCCGCTCAATCAGTTCCAGCGATTTTCCTTTGGTTTCGGGAATCCATATCTTTACAAAAACAAAGGCGATGATGCTGAAAACTCCAAAGATACCAAAAAGATAATGCAAGCCAAGTGAACCCTGAATTACCGGGGCGAAATAAACAGTCAGGAACGTGCACAACCAGCTTACAGCAGTGGAAAACGACATGGCCATCCCTTTAATACGGTTGGGATAAATTTCGGAAATAATAACCCACATTACCGGAGCAAAGGAAGCGGCAAAGAAGGAAATATACACCAGGAGCGCTACCAGCACACCAACCCCGTTTTGCACAGGACGGGCAAACTCGACAGTGAGGTAAGCCAGCGAAGCAATCATGCCGGCTGCTCCCCACAACAATAAGGTTTTACGTCCTTTCTTATCCACCAGCCACAAGGCCACAATGGTCATCAGAAAATTCACCAGACCCACTATCATTGCCTGCATCACCGAATCGGTCTGAGCCGAACCAGCCGCTTTGAATATCTCGGGTGAAAACATAATCACGGCATTGATACCGGTTATTTGTTGAAGGGCGGCTATGAGCGTTCCAATCAGTACGATCTTTCCGGTTTTTCCTTTGAAAAGCTCGCTAAACATCATTTTTTCTTTTTTCTGTTCGGCATGCAATGCTTTTTCCATCTCGGGTAATTCGGCATCAACCAGCTTTTGACCACCGATATTGGCCAGCACCTTTACAGCAGCTTCCTTTTTACCATGCGCCAGCAACCAACGCGGACTCTCGGGGAATTTCACTATCAATAAGATGAAGAACACAATGCCAAAAACGCCCGGCACAGCCAGCATATAGCGCCAACTGTTATCGCCCAAATCCATCAGGAAATAATCGAAAATATAGGCCAGCACAATACCGATAGTGATGGCAAACTGGTTGAACGAAACCAGGCGTCCACGATTGTGTGCCGGTGCAATTTCGGAAATGTACATGGGCGCCACCACCGATGTAGCTCCGACGGCAAATCCCGACAACACACGCATCAGTGTGAGCATCGTAGCCGATTCGGCCAGGGCACAGCCAAAAGCCGAAATGATGTAGAGGATGGATGTGAAAATCATGACGTTTTTACGTCCGTATTTTTCGGTGAAGTTACCGGTGAACAGCGCACCTACCAAACATCCGATGGTGAGGAGTGCAGCCACAGTGCCCAAACCGCTGTCGGTGAGCGAAAACTCGCCTTTAATCATTTCCACTGCACCCGAAATGCCCGCCATGTTCAACCCGAAAAGTAAACCACCATTGATGGCTACAAAGGTTATCCAGTAAAGATACTTGTTGTTTTGCATAGTAGTAAAACATCCACCCTCAGCCTCAAGGAAGAGGGCGGAATTTGATTAATTAATTGAATAAATTTTAATGTTCTCAGCGCTGAATTTACCCGAGTGTGTATAAAATTTCAGGGTGTTCATTACTTCTGTAGGGAAAAATAGGGTAGTAAGTGCCAGTTCACCTTCATTGATGAATACCTCGGCCGAAGCTTTGTCCACCAGCAACCGTACTTTGTAAGCATCTTTTTTAACCAGAGGGGCATTCATGCCTGCTGCAAATCGTCCCTCAAAATCAACCAGTCCGCTTTTGTTGCGATGAATGCTGAAAAATCCGGTAGTCATATCAAAGCGAAATTCGAGTTCTTCGCCTTTGCTGTTCTGTAACATAAAGCCAAACACTCCGGCATTCTGCGGTTTCAGGGACATTTCCAGTTCGTAGGTGCCCTTGTTGTTGTTGAGCAAATTGGAAACCAGCAGTTCGTTTTCCACTACAATATTGTTTTTCACCGATTCCGATGCACGCAAAGCGTTGGTTTCTACCACCGGATAGTTGCTCACCACCAGGTGTCGGCCATTGTGCTTCATTTTTAATTCACGGGCAATGGTCATGGCACTTCTGAAATTGCGGGTGGGTACGTTATTCGCATAATCCCAGTTGCTCATCCATCCCATAAAGATTTTTCTTCCATCGTTTTCGGGAATATTGCTCCAGGTAACTCCCGCATAATTGTCCCGTCCGTAATCCATCCAAAGCGGGTAGGGGAGTGCATCGGCTTTGAACGTTTTACCATCGAAATCGCCGATGAAATACTGGGTAGCCGAACCGCCGTTGGGTCCTCCTGGATTAATACTTACGATGAGCACCCACTTTGTTGTTCCATTGTAATCTAACGGAATCAGGTCGGGACATTCCCACACTCCGCCATGAGAACCAATTCCATCGCCAAACTCGCTCAGGAGTGTCCAGTTTTTCAGGTTGGGTGAACCATAAAAAGTAATTGTTTGTTTGGTCGCCAGCGACATAATCCATTGACTTGATTCGTTGTGCCAGAAAACTTTTGGGTCGCGAAAGTCAGGAATTCCGGGATTCGGAATCACCGGATTTGCTTCGTATTTGGTAAATGTACGTCCTTTATCGGTGCTGTAGGCAATGGATTGCGACTGCACCCGGCCTGCGCTGGTATAAATAGCCACCATGGCATTTTTGCCGAAACCGGCGGTGTTATTTACATCAACAACAGCACTTCCCGAAAATATCGAGCCTAACGAATCCGGAGCTAAAGCTACAGGAAGGTAGGTCCACGAGCTAAGATCGGTACTAACCGCATGTCCCCAGTGCATGTTTTGCCATTTGGTGCCGTAGGGATTGTACTGATAAAACAAGTGATATTCGCCATCGAAATATACCATGCCGTTGGGATCGTTCATCCAGCCGTATTCGGGCGAGAAGTGAAAGTGCGGACGATAGGTTTCGTTGTAATCGAATTCAAATTTATCGGATTGTTGGATGTTTTTTACACCCCATGAATTCTTGTCCGTATTCTCAAATTCAATCGAGATTTTACTTCCTTTGAAATTTGCCACCTCCAGTTTTACCCAATAGTCGGCTTGTTCACGAGCAAGACGAAGGTGTATTACTTCAACAGGCAGTTCATCGTTATACGTTACCTGCATTTTTATTTCAGGCGCATTGTCTTCAATAGGAAGCAACAGATAATTGCTGTTAATTTTGAAAACAGCAGATGCTTGTTGATCGTCCTGGTTTTTGTTCTGTGAACAGGCAACCATCAGAAGCGACAGAAAAAGAATAAGCAGGTTGTTTATCGTTTTCATTTTTTAGTTTGAATTGTGGGTTAACGAATTATGATGCAAAAATAGAGTATATAGCTTTTTTAATGTGTCAATTTTGATTCGCGTTCGTGTATTTTTGATACAAAGTAAAAGATTGTCTACTCCCATATGCTGTTAAACGTTCGAAATTGTGTGTTTACGTAGCTGTTATTTCCTTCAACAGTCAACTTATCATAAAGTGTTGAAGGAAAAACAAGATTCGTAAGTGACACGGCTCCATCATTTACAAAGATTTCCACCGACGACTGATCAACATAAATATCCAGTTTAACCGGATTTGTGTTCCCAAAAACCGGTGATTCGGAGTTGTCTGCAAATGCGTTTGCAAAGTTAATAACACCGGAATCTGATCTCTTGAAAATTAATTTCCGCGAATCGATAGTTATCGTGCAAAATTCATTTTTTGCGTTGGATAGCTTCAAAGTAAGCGTTTCTGAATCAGCTATTTTTCCGGATAGTTGTAGTTGATAAGCCTTTTTATCATCCAACTTCAGCGATAGCGTTTTTGAGCTTATCGATTCATCAATAATTGTTTGCCAATCGTTGGCTATTGATTCTATTTCCCTTACTACATAATTTTTCAACAGGAAATATCCATCCGGATGCTTTTGCAGATTGAGCTCACGACCCAGGGTCATACTTCCACGCGCACCTTTTGGTGTGATGTTGAAAACCGGGATGTTATTCGCATATTGCCAGTTATTCATCCATCCAATGTGCAACCGCCGACCATCATTTTCGGGGATATTGTCCCAGGTTATTCCGGCATAATTATCTTTCCCGTAATCGAGCCACATAGGATAGGGAGCATCTTCAGCAGTGAAATTCGTTCCGTCAAAATTGCCAATAAAATACTGCGTTCCTGTACCTCCGTTTGGAGCTCCAAAATTACTAACCAACAACACCCACTTCTTTTCGTTTTCTGTGCTCAAGGGGAATAAATCCGGACATTCCCACACTCCTCCGTGCGAGCCAATGCCACTGCCAAATTCGCTCAGGCGCGTCCAGTTTTTCAGGTTGGCCGATCGGTAAAAGCTAATGGTTTGATTCGTGGCCAATGACATGATCCATTGGTTCGATTCAACATGCCAAAATACCTTGGGATCGCGAAAATCAGCTATTCCGGGATTTGCCAGTATTGGATTACCGCTGTATTTTGTAAAAGTGCGACCTTTGTCAGTGCTGTAAGCTATGGATTGAGATTGAACTTTGCCGGCACTTGTATAAATTGCCACCATTGCATTATTTCCGAATCCCGCAGTATTATTTTTATCAACAACTACACAGCCTGAAAAAATATCTCCCAAATGATCGGGCATTAATACCACATTCAATTGTTTCCAGTGAATCAAATCAGTGCTTATAGCATGGCCCCAACTCATATTTCCCCATTCTGCCCCCAGTGGATTATGCTGGAAAAACAAATGATATTCCCCATCAAAATAAACCAATCCATTGGGGTCGTTGATCCAGTATCGCTTCGCTGAGAAATGAATTTGGGGTCTGTACTGCTCACGATATTCAGTATTGACAGTAGGAATTGTTGTCTCATCCGCCTC
>JAVFAG010000122.1:0-7045 GCA_034002585.1 Paludibacter sp. | reverse complement strand
AAGCTTAAAAAGCGTCATCTTTTTACAACATAATGAAATAGTAACCGTTAAAGTGCTTACTTCGCAAGTTCTATTGTTAACTAAAAAACAACTATTTAGAAATGAAAGGAATTACAAAACTTTTACTGCTGCTTGTTCTGTCGGCTTCATTAATGGCCAGGGGAAAAGATCCCGTATTGATGCATATTAACGACAAACCGGTTTATAAATCTGAGTTTGAATATATTTACAATAAGAACAACTCCAACAATTCCCTGGATAAGAAAACCCTGGAGGAATATGTTGATTTATTTATCAATTTCAGATTGAAAGTAGAAGAGGCCCGTTCGCAGGGTTTGGATACTACTAAAGCATTTATCAACGAGCTGTCAGGTTACCGAAATCAGCTTACCAAACCCTACCTTACCGATTCAAAAGCTGAGGAAGCGGTGATGCAGGAAGCCTATAAACGATTACAGGAAGATGTGGAAGTCAGCCACATCCTGATTCGCGCCGGGGCTGATGCAACTCCCGAAGACACTCTCAAAGCATGGACTAAAATCAATGAAATAGCCGGACGTCTGAAAACAGAAGATTTCGCTACGGTGGCAAAGGAAACATCCGAAGATCAATCGGTAACAGATAATGCTGGTTATATTGGCTGGATTACCGGTTTCCGTACGGTTTATCCTTTCGAGACAATGGCCTATGCCACTCCGGTGGGAACCATCTCGAAGCCTGTTCGCAGTAGCTTTGGTTATCATATTATTAAAATACATGATCGCCGTGCTTCAAGAGGTGAAATTCTGGTTTCACACATCATGAAGTTTACATCGCAGGGCGAAGACGAAGCCAATGCCCGTGCAAAAGCTGCCATCGATTCATTGTACAAGGTAGTGAAAGATGGTGCTGATTTTGGTGAAGTAGCCGAGCAAAATTCCGACGACCGGGGTTCGGCAACCCGCAAAGGTGAACTGCCCTGGTTTGGAGTAGGGCGTATGGTGGCTGAATTCGAAAAAGCAGCATTCGCCCTTAAGGACAAAGGTCAGATCAGCGAACCGATTCAGTCGCCTTATGGCTGGCATATCATTAAACTGCTCGATCAGAAAGGCATTCCTACCTTTGAAGAGAAAAAAGCAGATATTGATCGTCAGGTAAAACGTGACGAACGCGCACAATCGGGTCAGAAAGCATTTGTAGCTAAATTGAAAAGTGAATACAAACTGAAACTGGCAAAAGGCGATCAACTTGCTGCATTTATCAAAGCTCTTGAAGGAAAAACACTTAGCGATTCTGCCTTTTTAGCCGAAACAGCTACTCTTGCAAAACCCATGATGAAATTTGCCGGAAAAACGCTTACGCAAAAAGAATTCCGCGATTTCCTGGTGAAAAATCCATCCATTCAGGGAAAGACAGCTGCTTCTGATATCATCCGCGCGAAGTTTGATGAGTTTACCGAAAAGCAACTGCTTGCGTTTGAAGATAGTCAGCTGGAAAAGAAGCACAGCGATTTCCGTCTCCTGATGCAGGAGTACCACGACGGCATTTTATTGTTCGAGGTAAGTAATAATGAAGTTTGGGAAAAAGCATCGAAAGATACAGCTGGGTTGGCAGCTTTCTTCAAAAAGAACAAAGAAAAATACAACTGGGACAAACCGCATTTCAAAGGTCGGATTCTTCAGTGTAAATCGGAAGAAGTACTTAAAAAAGCAAAACAAATTGTGGCTTCACAGCCGGCTGATTCGATTGATAAACACCTTCGTCAACTCAATGATAGCGTAGTTCATATCCGCATCGAAAAAGGCTTGTTTGTGCAGGGCGATAATAAATGGGTCGATCATTTTGCATTTAAAAGCGGCGATAAGCCTGAAGCCGACGCAGCTTATCCTTTTGTAGTTGTGCCCGGTAAAATGCTTAATACTACTCCTGAAGAATATACCGATGTGCGTGGACTGGTTACTGCCGATTATCAGGAATTTCTTGAAAAGGAATGGATAGCAGCTTTACGTGCTAAGTATCCTGTAAAAGTAAATCAAAAAGTTCTTGCTACGGTTAGAAAGAATTAATAAGCGACAGTTTTTCAGATGTATTACAGGTGGGTAACTCTTCTTTTTTCCGGATTGCTCTTTCTTTCGTGTTCGCAGGCTGAGCAGGAAAAAGACCGGGAAGCTCTGCTCGAAGTAGAGGGGAAGTTCCTGTACCGCGATCAGGTGGATGCCGTTATTCCTCCAAATGTGTCGGAAGCCGATAGCATTCAGATTGCAGGAAGTTACATCCGCAGGTGGGTGACCGATGTACTGTTGTACGAAACAGCAAAACGGAATGTCGACGACAAAGCGGCCATTGAGCGCTTACTCGACGATTACCGCAAGGCCATGACCATTCATCAGTACCAGCAAAAGCTTATTCAGCAACGCTTGCCCAAGGATGTTTCAGAGGAGGAACTGCAACGTTTTTACGAACAGTACAGCGATCAGTTTGTAATCCGCGAACCTTATATAAAAGGGCTCCTATTGGTAGTTCCCGCCGGCTCTCCTTCGATGGGTGAAGTCAGGGGTTGGGTACGTTCCGGAAATGAAAAAGCAGTGGAAAATATTGAGAAATACAGTATGAAGAATGCGCTCGATTATCAGTATTTCTACGATCGCTGGATGTCGTATTCCGAACTTCAGAAAAGAATACCTGTTCAGCCCGACGATTTGAATGGAACATTTATCGAGGTCAGTGACTCTACCCGTCATTATCTTCTTAAAATGAAAGAAGTACAACGGTCAGGGCTGCCTGAACCTTTTGAAATTGCTCGTCCGAAGATAGCCGAAATTATCCTGAATAAGTTAAAATCGGATTTTATTTCGGGCTTCGAGGATGAATTATACAACGATGCCGTGCAAAACGGTACCATTACTTTTTTTAATGAATAAAACTATGTTTTCACGGATCATCAGTGGTCTTTTTCTAATGCTCTTCCCCCTGGCATCGTCATTTGCCCAGCAAAACATCATCGATGAAGTGATATGGATTGTGGGCGATGAAGCAATTTTGCGTTCTGAGGTTGAACAGCAGCGTTTGCGTGCCCAGTACGAAGGCACCCCCATCAGCGGAGATCCGTATTGTGTGATTCCTGAGCGTATCGCCATTCAGAAATTGTACCTTCACCAGGCTCAGCTCGACAGTATTCAGCCCAACGAAAGTTCGGTGATGAACAACGTGGATATGCAGATGAATTATTTTATCACGCAGATTGGGTCGCGGGAAAAGATGGAAGAATACTTCGGAAAGAATATTGTAGCCATCCGTGAGGAAACACGCGAAATGATTCGTAACAACCAGATTATTCAACAAATGCAACAGAAACTGGTGGAACATATTAAGTCGACTCCGGCCGATGTCCGCCGTTTTTACCGCACATTGCCCGAAGATAGTATCCCGATTGTACCGGCTCAGGTTGAATTACAGATTATCAGTTTTCAACCTCCTATACCACCTGCAGAGGTTGAAGCAGTAAAGGATCGGTTGCGTTCATTTACCGAGCGTGTTCACAGCGGAACGACCGATTTTGCCATTCTTGCCCGCCTTTATTCCGAAGATACCGAAAGCGCAAAGCGTGGCGGTGAACTAGGTTTTCGTGGAAAAGGAAATTTTGTTCCCGAATTTGCCAATGTGGCTTTTAATCTGAGCGATCCTAAACGTGTATCGCGTATCGTAGAAACTGAATATGGGTATCATATTATTCAACTTATTGAGAAAAGGGGCGACCGTATTAACTGCCGGCATATCCTGCTCAAACCAAAGGTATCGCTCGATGATACCAACAAGGCCATTCAACGCCTCGATTCTATTGCGAATCAAATTAGAATTGAAAAAATGACTTTTGAACAAGGTGTTATTTATTTTTCTCAGGATAAAAACACAGCTATGAATGCCGGTTTGATGCTAAATCAAGCCAGCGGAACATCGAAGTTTGAATACAAGGATCTTCCTCAGGAGATTGCTAAGGTTGTATATTCGATGAATGTAGGTGAAATTTCGAAACCATTTGCGATGGTAGATCCACAGTCGAACAAAGAAGTGGTAGCATTGGTAAAGCTCAAATCCAAGGTAGAAACACACAAAGCAAATCTAACCGACGATTACCAACTGTTGAAGAACTTCTACGAGGAAACAAAGAAAGCGGAGTTTTTGAAAAACTGGATAGCTAAAAAACAACGGGAAACGTATATCAGCATTGACCCTGCATGGCAAAATTGCGAATTTGAATTCCCCGGCTGGATTAAATAAGCGTTGCTGTCGATGAATTACAAGTGTTGGTTGCGTTTAATCTTACTCTTTATCGTTTTGGGCTCACTGAACGATTTGAGTGCACAGTTTCAGCTCCGTAAGTTACGTGAAGAGATTCTGGAAAGTCGTAAGCCGACTGCTCCTCAAAAGCCCTCGGCCCGTTCACGTCGACAACCCAAACCTCTTTCTGCACCAGCTCCACTGTCTCCCATTCGCAGTCCCTACGACCAGCAAAATGCCCGTATCGTCAACATGGAAAATGCCGATGTGTTGATGTTCGACCAGATGCTGCGTCCCGATATGCAGGTTGCCAGGGGTAACGTGCGTTTTCGTCACGATAATGCCACCATGACCTGCGACAGTGCCCACTTCTTTCAATCTATCAACTCATTCGACGCTTTCGGTAGGGTTGTAATTAATCAGGGAGACACTATACACGCGTACGGCGATGTTCTTTATTACGATGGAAACACTAAATTGGCACGCTTACGTGGAAATGTTCGTCTTGAAAACCGTAAAACAACGCTTTTTACCGATAGTCTGAATTACGACCGGAATACTGAGCTGGCCTATTATTTTACCGGGGGTAAAGTGGTGGATCCGGAAAATACACTCACATCAGTATGGGGACAATATTCCACGAAATCCGATGATGCGTTGTTCAGTAACAAGGTGAAGCTGGTGAACGAAAACTTTGTGATGAATTCGGATACGCTGAAATACAATACCAAAACGCATATAGCAGATATGGTAGGCGAAACACATATCCTGTACGACGACGAAACAGACATTTATACGAATAATGGTTGGTATAATACCGATACCGAACGTTCGATGTTACTTAATCGTTCGAAAATAATCAACAAAGAAGGTAAATCAATCATTGGTGATACCATTTTTTACGACAAGAAGGTAAAATACGGCGAATCGTTTGGCAGGGTAATTCTTAACGACACCGTTCAAAAATCGACGCTATACGGTAATTATGTGTACTACAACGAGGAAAATGATTTAGGAATTGCTACCGATTCAGCTTTATTGGTCGATTGGTCGGATGTGGAGAAAACCATGTATGTTCATGCCGATACCCTGAAGACTTATAAGGAAATCCTGTCACCCGACACGTCCTATAATCATGCAAAAGCATGGTACAATGTTCGTTTCTACCGCGAGGATATACAGGGGATGGCCGACTCCTTGTATTTTAATGGCATCGATTCGGTACTCACACTTTATCACGATCCGTTGATGTGGCAGGAAAAGCAGCAAATGGCGGCAGATAAGATATCGGTGTTTACAGTGAATAAGAAAGTAGACAAAGTTCACCTGGAAAGCAATGCAATCGTTGTAGAGATGGTCGATTCCATGCATTTTAATCAGGTCGCCGGGAAGGAATTGATTGCGTATGTTGATAGTGGTAGCTTAAGCAGGGTCGAAGTGGATGGAAATGCTGAAACGATATATTATGCCCGGGAAGAAGGTGATAGTACTCTTCTGGGTGCCAATCGTACGGAAAGCAGCAAGGTGGTCATGTATTTTAAAGATGAAGCAATCGACCGGATAATTCTTACGACTGCTTCTTCCGGAGTATTTATTCCCCAGCATCTTGTTACAGAAGAGAAAACCCGTTTGGAGCGGTTTTACTGGGTTGACAATATGCGTCCGACATCGAAAGAGGATGTGTTTGTACGCTTTCCACGGGGTGAAAGGACAGGTATTACATTCCGGAACAAAAAACCAATAGTTGAATCCACTGAACCTGATGCGACAGAATCAACAGGCGATAAGCTTACCAACGAATTGTCAG
The DNA here is from genome assembly GCA_034002585.1 of Paludibacter sp. GTDB lineage: Bacteria > Bacteroidota > Bacteroidia > Bacteroidales > Paludibacteraceae > Paludibacter. The sequence goes on along the minus strand of JAVFAG010000122.1, from coordinate 981 downwards.
GCGAATCGGGTGAGGCCCAATCCCCGGGCGAATCCATACAGCAAAACCCGGTAACGCACTAGTAAAGAAGTGAACTCCGACCGTCGGCGGGCGCCTTCATAGACGGGCTGAATCTTTAAATACTAGTAAAAAAGGGAACTCCTTCAACAGGAATTCCCTTTTTTACTAATTGAATCTGCGGTTATACTACGTAGGTAGTAGAAGCAGTATCTCCTCCACGGCCAGTCCAGTTGGTATGGAAGAATTCGCCACGAGGCTTGTCGATACGTTCATAGGTATGTGCACCGAAGTAGTCGCGCTGGGCCTGAAGTAGGTTGGCGGGTAAACGTTCGCTACGCAAGCCGTCGAAGTAGCAAAGTGCTGAGGTCAGAGCAGGTACAGGAATACCATTGCTAAGGGCAGCAGCACACACACGACGCCATCCGGCCTGTGCTTTTTCTACTTTTTCCTTGAAATAAGGGTCGAGTAAGAGGTTTTCGAGGCCCGGATTTGTATCGAAAGCTTTCTTGATATCACCTAAGAATGCTGAACGGATAATACAACCACCACGCCACATCAGTGCAATACCACCGTAGTTTAGGTTCCAGTTGAATTCCTTTGCAGCCTCCATCATCAGGTTATAACCCTGAGCATAGGAGATGATTTTTGCTCCGAATAGGGCATCTTTCAGGTCATCTATCATCTGTTTTTTATCGCCGCTGAATGTAACTGCCGGGCCACTGATTACTTTCGACGCCTTTACACGGATATCCTTTTGAGCCGACAGACAACGGGCAAATACCGATTCGCCAATCAATGTAAGAGGAATACCAAGATCAAGTGCTACAACGCCAGTCCATTTTCCGGTACCCTTCTGTCCGGCTGTATCCAGGATTTTTTCCACCAGTGGTTCTCCATCGGTATCTTTGTAAGCCAGAATATCGCGGGTAATTTCAATCAGGTAGGAATCCAGATCGCCTTTGTTCCATTCTTTGAATACTT
>JAVFAG010000121.1:0-7045 GCA_034002585.1 Paludibacter sp. | reverse complement strand
AAGCTTAAAAAGCGTCATCTTTTTACAACATAATGAAATAGTAACCGTTAAAGTGCTTACTTCGCAAGTTCTATTGTTAACTAAAAAACAACTATTTAGAAATGAAAGGAATTACAAAACTTTTACTACTGCTTGTTCTGTCGGCCTCATTAATGGCTAAGGGAAAAGATCCCGTTTTGATGCAAATTAACGACAAACCGGTTTATAAATCGGAGTTTGAATACATTTACAATAAAAACAACTCCAACAATTCTCTGGATAAGAAAACTCTGGAGGAATATGTTGATTTATTTATCAATTTCAGATTGAAAGTAGAAGAGGCCCGAACGCAGGGTCTGGATACCACTAAAGCATTTATCAACGAACTTTCCGGTTATCGTAATCAACTTACCAAACCCTATCTTACCGATTCAAAAGCCGAGGAAGCAGTGTTGCGGGAAGCATACAAACGTTTACAGGAAGATGTGGAAGTAAGCCACATTCTGATTCGTGCCGGGGCTGATGCAACTCCTGAAGACACCCTGAAAGCCTGGACGAAAATCAATGAGATTGCCGAACGGCTGAAAACGGAAGATTTCGCTTCTGTGGCAAAAGAAACTTCCGAAGATCAATCGGTGACTGATAATGCCGGTTATATTGGCTGGATAACAGGCTTCCGTACAGTGTATCCTTTCGAAACCATGGCTTATGCCACTCCGGTAGGGACCATTTCGAAGCCCGTACGCAGTAGCTTTGGTTACCATATTATTAAAATTCACGATCGCCGTGCTTCAAGAGGTGAAATTCTGGTATCACACATTATGAAGTTTACTTCACAGGGCGAAGACGCAGCCAATGCCCGTGCTAAAGCTGCCATCGATTCATTGTACAAGGTAGTGAAAGATGGTGCTGATTTTGGTGAAGTAGCCGAGCAAAATTCCGACGACCGGGGTTCGGCAACCCGCAAAGGTGAACTGCCCTGGTTTGGAGTGGGCCGCATGGTAGCCGAATTCGAAAAGGCTGCTTTTGCCCTGAAGGAAAAAGGTCAGATCAGTGAGCCGATTCAGTCGCCTTATGGCTGGCATATCATTAAACTGCTCGATCAGAAAGCTATTCCTGCCTTTGAGGAGAAAAAAGCAGACATCGAACGACAGGTAAAGCGAGACGAACGTGCTCAATCGGGTCAGAAAGCATTTGTAGCTAAATTGAAAAGTGAATACAAACTGAAACTGGCAAAAGGAGATCAACTCGCAGCTTTTATCAAAGCTCTTGAAGGAAAAACGCTTAGCGATTCTTCATTCTTAGCCGAAACAGCCGGTCTTGCTAAACCCATCATGAAGTTTGCAGGTAAAACGGTTACTCAAAAAGAGTTCCGCGATTTTCTGGTGAAAAATTCATCTGTGCAGGGAGCAACTGCTGCATCTGATATCATCCGTGTTAAGTTTGATGAGTTCACCGAAAAGCAATTGCTTGCTTATGAAGATAGTCAGCTGGAAAAGAAACACAGCGATTTCCGTCTCCTGATGCAGGAATACCACGACGGTATATTGCTGTTTGAGGTAAGTAACAATGAAGTTTGGGAAAAAGCATCGAAAGATACAGCTGGTCTCGCAGCCTTCTTCAAAAAGAACAAGGAAAAATACAGCTGGGACAAGCCGCATTTCAAAGGACGGATACTTCAGTGTAAATCAGAAGAAGTCGTGAACAAAGCAAAACAAATTGTGGCTTCACAACCAGCTGATTCAATTGATAAACACCTACGTCAACTCAACGATAGCGTGGTTCATATCCGTATCGAAAAAGGATTGTTTGTGAAAGGTGATAATAAATGGGTGGATCATTTTGCTTTCAAAAGCGGCGATAAACCAGAAGCCGATGCAGCATATCCTTTTGTGTTTGTTCCCGGTAAAATGCTAAACACCACTCCTGAAGAATATACCGATGTACGCGGACTCGTTACCGCCGATTATCAGGAATATCTCGAAAAGGAATGGATAGCCGCTTTGCGTGCTAAGTATCCGGTAAAGGTAAATCAAAAAGTTCTTGCTACGGTTAGAAAGAATTAATAAGCGACAGTTTTTCAGATGTATTACAGGTGGGTAACTTTTCTTGTTTCCGGATTGCTCTTTCTATCATGTTCGCAGGCTGAGCAGGAAAAAGACCGGGAAGCTCTGCTCGAAGTAGAGGGAAAGTTTCTGTACCGCGATCAGGTGGATGCTGTCATTCCTCCGAATGTATCGGCAGCCGATAGCATTCAGATTGCCGGAAGTTACATCCGAAGGTGGGTGACCGATGTGCTGTTGTACGAAACAGCGAAACGGAATGTGGATGACAAAGCGGCCATTGAGCGCTTACTCGATGAGTACCGTAAGGCCATGACCATTCATCAGTATCAGCAAAAGCTTATTCAGCAACGCCTGCCCAAAGATGTGTCGGAAGAGGAGCTTCAACGCTTTTACGAACAGTACAGCGATCAGTTTGTAATCCGCGAACCCTATGTGAAAGGACTTCTATTGGTAGTTCCTGCCGGCTCTCCCTCTATGGGCGAAGTTCGTGGATGGGTACGTTCAGGAAATGAAAAAGCCGTGGAAAATATTGAAAAATACAGTATAAAGAATGCGCTGGATTATCAGTATTTTTACGATCGCTGGATGTCGTATTCTGAACTTCAGAAAAGAATACCCGTTCAGCCCGACGATTTAAACGGATCTTTTATTGAGGTCAGTGATTCTGCCCGTCATTATCTTCTTAAAATGAAGGAAATACAACGGTCGGGGCAACCTGAGCCTTTCGAAATTGCTCGTCCGAAGATAACCGAGATTATCCTGAATAAGTTAAAATCGGATTTTATTTCCGGCTTCGAGGATGAATTATACAACGATGCCGTGCAAAACGGTACCATTACTTTTTTTAATGAATAAAACTATGTTTTCCCGGATCATCAGTGGTCTCTTTTTAGTGCTTTTCCCCCTGGCATCGTCATTTGCCCAGCAAAACATTATCGATGAAGTGATATGGATTGTGGGTGATGAAGCAATTTTACGTTCGGAGGTTGAACAGCAGCGTTTGCGTGCTCAGTACGAAGGTACCCCCATCAGCGGAGATCCGTATTGCGTGATTCCTGAGCGTATCGCTATTCAGAAATTGTACCTGCATCAGGCACAGCTCGACAGTATTCAGCCCAACGAAAGTACGGTGATGAACAATGTGGACATGCAGATGAATTATTTCATTACACAGATTGGATCACGGGAGAAAATGGAAGAATACTTCGGAAAGAATATTGTAGCCATCCGAGAGGAAACCCGCGAAATGCTCCGTAACAACCAGATCATCCAGCAAATGCAGCAGAAACTGGTGGAACATATCAAGTCGACTCCGGCCGATGTTCGACGTTTTTACCGTACACTTCCCGAAGACAGTATTCCGATTGTGCCAGCTCAGGTTGAATTACAAATTATCAGTTTTCAACCACCTATTCCACCTTCTGAAATTGAAGCAGTAAAAGATCGTTTGCGGTCGTTTACCGAGCGTGTTCACAGCGGAACTACTGATTTTGCCATTCTGGCCCGGCTTTATTCCGAAGATACTGAAAGCGCAAAACGTGGCGGTGAACTTGGGTTTCGTGGAAAAGGGAATTTTGTTCCTGAATTTGCCAACGTAGCCTTCAATCTCAGTGATCCTAAACGAGTATCGCGTATTGTGGAAACCGAATACGGATTTCATATTATACAACTGATTGAAAAAAGGGGCGACCGGATTAACAGCAGGCATATCCTTCTTAAACCAAAAGTATCGCTCGACGATACCAATAAAGCCATTAAACGCCTCGATTCAATAGCCAATGAAATAAGAACTGGAAAAATGACTTTTGAACAGGGAGTTATTTACTTTTCTCAGGATAAAAACACGGCCATGAATGCTGGTTTAATGCTGAATCAGGCAAGTGGTACCTCGAAGTTTGAATACAAGGACTTACCTCAGGAAATTGCTAAGGTAGTGTATTCAATGAATGTAGGTGAAATTTCGCAACCTTTCGTGATGATTGATCCTCAATCAAATAAAGAAGTTGTAGCGCTGGTTAAACTAAAATCAAAAGTGGAAACTCATAAAGCAAATCTTACCGACGATTATCAACTTCTGAAGAACTTCTATGAGGAATCGAAGAAAGCAGAGTTTTTGAAAAACTGGATAGCTAAAAAACAAAGGGAAACCTATATAAGCATTGACCCGGCATGGCAAAAATGCGAATTTGAATTCCCCGGCTGGATAAAATAAGCATTGCTGTCGATGAAGTACACCAATTCGTTGCGCATAATATTAGTTGTTTGCGTTTTAGTCTCTTTGAACGATGTGAGTGCGCAGTTTCAGCTCCGTAAGTTACGTGAAGAGATTCTGGAAAGTCGTAAGCCGACTGCCCCTCAAAAGCCCTCGGCCCGTTCACGTCGCCAACCCAAACCTCTTCCTGCACCACCTCCTCTGGCTCCCATTCGCAGTCCTTACGACCAGCAAAATGCCCGCATTGTAAACATGGAAAATGCCGATGTTTTGCTGTTCGACCAGATGCTGCGTCCCGATATGCAGGTTGCCAGGGGTAACGTGCGTTTTCGTCACGATAATGCCACCATGACCTGCGACAGTGCCCACTTTTTTCAATCTATCAACTCATTCGACGCTTTCGGTAGGGTTGTAATTAATCAGGGAGACACTATACACGCGTACGGCGATGTTCTTTATTACGATGGAAACACTAAATTGGCACGCTTACGTGGAAATGTTCGTCTTGAAAACCGTAAAACAACGCTTTTTACCGATAGTCTGAATTACGACCGGAATACTGAGTTGGCTTATTACTTTACCGGGGGTAAAGTGGTGGATCCGGAAAATACACTTACATCAGTATGGGGACAATATTCCACGAAATCCGATGATGCGTTGTTCAGTAACAAGGTGAAGCTGGTGAACGAAAATTTTGTGATGAATTCGGATACGCTGAAATACAATACCAAAACACATATAGCAGATATGGTAGGCGAAACACATATCCTGTACGACGACGAGACCGATATTTATACGAATAATGGCTGGTACAATACCAACACCGAACGTTCGATGTTGCTCAACAGGTCCAAAATCATCAACAAAGAAGGTAAATCCATTATTGGTGATACCATTTTTTACGACAAGAAGGTAAAATACGGCGAATCGTTTGGCAGGGTAATTCTTAATGATACCGTTCAAAAATCGACGCTTTACGGTAATTATGTGTACTATAATGAGGAAAATGAGTTAGGTATTGCTACTGATTCTGCCTTGTTGGTCGATTGGTCGGATGTGGAAAAAACCATGTACGTTCATGCCGATACTCTGAAGACCTATAAAGAAGTTTTGTCTCCTGATACATCCTTTAATCATGCAAAAGCCTGGTACAATGTTCGTTTCTACCGGGAGGATATTCAGGGGATGGCCGATTCATTGTATTTCAATGGGGTCGATTCGGTGCTCACACTCTATCATGATCCACTGATGTGGCAGGAAAAGCAGCAAATGGCGGCCGATAAAATATCGGTATTTACTGTGAATAAAAAAGTGGACAAGGTACACCTGGAAAACAATGCAATTGTTGTCGAGATGGTTGATTCCCTGCACTTTAATCAGGTCGCCGGAAAAGAATTGATTGCGTATGTCGATAGCGGCAGTTTAAGCAGGGTAGAAGTGGATGGAAATGCTGAAACTATCTATTATGCACGTGAGGAAGGCGACAGTACCCTGTTGGGTGCCAATCGTACGGAAAGCAGTAAGGTTGTCATGTATTTTAAAGATGAAGCAATCGACAGGATTATTCTTACGACTGCTTCTTCCGGAGTATTTATTCCACAGCATCTTGTTACAGAAGAGAAAACTCGGTTGGAACGGTTTTACTGGGTTGACAATATGCGTCCGACTTCGAAAGAGGATGTGTTTGTACGCTTTCCACGGGGTGAAAGGACAGGTATTACATTCCGGAACAAAGAACCAATAGTTGAATCCACTGAACCTGATGCGACAGAATCAACAGGTGATAAACTTACCAACGAATTGTCAGGTAAATCGGGTGAAGCCCAATCTCCGGGCGAATCCATACAGCAAAATCAGGTAACGCACTAGTAAAGAAGTGAGCTCCGACCGTCGGCGGGCGCCTTCATAGACGGACTGAATCTTTAAATACTAGTAAAAAAGGGAACTCCTTAAACAGGAATTCCCTTTTTTACTAATTGAATCTACGGTTATACTACATAGGTAGTAGAAGCAGTATCTCCTCCACGGCCGGTCCAGTTGGTATGGAAGAATTCGCCACGAGGCTTGTCGATACGTTCATAGGTATGTGCACCGAAGTAGTCGCGCTGGGCCTGAAGCAGGTTGGCGGGTAAACGTTCGCTACGCAGGCCGTCGAAGTAGCAAAGTGCTGAGGTCAGAGCAGGTACAGGAATACCATTGCTAAGGGCAGCAGCACACACACGACGCCATCCGGCCTGTGCCTTTTCTACTTTCTCCTTGAAATAAGGGTCGAGTAACAAGTTTTCGAGGCCCGGATTTGTATCAAACGCTTTCTTGATATCACCTAAGAATGCTGAACGGATAATACAACCACCACGCCACATCAGTGCAATACCACCATAGTTGAGGTTCCAGTTGAATTCCTTTGCAGCCTCCATCATCAGGTTATAACCCTGAGCATAGGAGATGATTTTTGCTCCGAAAAGGGCATCTTTCAGGTCGTCGATCATCTGTTTTTTATCACCGCTGAATGTCACTGAAGGGCCGCTGATAACTTTCGACGCCTTTACACGGATATCCTTTTGAGCCGACAGACAACGGGCAAAAACCGATTCGCCAATCAGTGTAAGAGGTATGCCCAGGTCCAGCGCAACAACGCCAGTCCATTTGCCGGTACCTTTTTGTCCGGCTGTATCCAGGATTTTTTCCACCAGTGGTTCTCCATCGGTATCTTTGTAAGCCAGAATATCGCGGGTAATTTCAATCAGGTAGGAATCCAGATCGCCTTTGTTCCATTCTTTGAATACTT
>JAVFAG010000120.1:0-7155 GCA_034002585.1 Paludibacter sp. | reverse complement strand
CGGAAAATCTTTCCGTTTGGTGCCGGAATCAGATCATAAAGCGAACCAGCTGTGCGATTGCCTTTTACTCCCAGTTTAGCGTCGGGATGGTTCTGGTCGTCGAGAATCTGGAACTCGCATCCAATCGACGAGCCTGCCCCTTTGTTGAGTTCAGTATCCACAAAGTACTTAATTCCACTGTTGGCTCCTTCCGTAATTCTGAAATCCACACTCAGTTCAAAGTTTTTGTACTTCTTCGTGGTAACAATATCACCGCCATTGGTCGATTCTCCACCGTCCGATTTCAGCACTTTCAGCAAGCCATTTTCAACTTTCCAGCCTCCTTCGGGGAAAGTGCTGAGTTTAGCTCCCCGCCAGCCAGTGGTCGTTTTTCCATCCCAAAGTAGTTTCCAACCTTCGCGGGCCTCTCTTTCAGAAATCGAGTTATCGATGCAGTTGGCCTGGTAAATTTCCTTCTTCAGTTTTGTCGCATATTTCAATGGATTTTCGGTGCAAATACGGATGTTTTTCCACTGCACGGTTTTTCCTACCTGTTCGGGATTCGCTATTTGATGCACCTGCAAACCGATAAAACCCGATGGAGTCAAATCATCAATAATATCAGCCACAGGAACGCCATTCAGCCAGGTGCGCATACTGGTACCGATGGCTTCGATGCGTACTTTGTTCCACTCGCCGGACTTGAATGCGGTTTTCGATTCGGGGTTTCGGTCCATCGGATATATCCATCCACGACGCCCTTCATCATAAATCCCTCCGCTCCAGGCGCGGGGCGATGGGTCGATTTCGTACTGATAGCCATGCACACGGCCTTTGTTGTATTCCTTGAGACTGTTACTGCGGAACTGGATACCGGAATTCAATCCTTCATCCACCTTAAATTCCATTTCGAGGATGAAATCGCCATAGAGCTTTTCGGTACATAGAAATGTGTTGGGTGTTTTGAGTTTAGAATGGCCTACAATTGCCCCATCCTTAATGGTGTATTCAGCAGCTCCGTTGAGCACTTTCCATCCTGTAAAATCCTTTCCGTTAAAAAGGTTTTCCCATTTCTGAGAAAAACCCGTGATGGAAAAGAATAACACTAGCGATACAATTAGTTGTTTCATAAAGTAAATTATTTTTTATGGTCGTAAGGCACTTGCACATCAAACTCTCCTTGTGTACAGGTTAATTTGTCGTGCTCGTTTCATTATTTATCAATTGAGTAAAGAGCCCGGGTTGAAAATGAAATCATTCTCATCCCAAAGCTCTTTCAAATTCTCTCTTCTACAAACGATAGAACATTTTCCATCCTTTGCGGGGTTTCGCTCCCACCAATAGCTCATTGGCCAGTTTATTATTCGTAAATTGCTTTTTAACAGGGTCAAAGGTCAACTTTGCATTCAATTGCTGAGCAATTACACCCAGACAGAACACCTGACTCAGCGGACCGGCAATTTCGAAGGGCGAACGGGTTTTTTCCTGTCCCTTACAGGCCAGCAGGAAATTGGCAAAGTGATTTGACGGACTTTTCGGAACCGGCGGCAGCTTCGGTTTCATCTCGAGTGCTTTTTCTTCCGGAATGATGGACAGCGTACTACCATGACTTCCTCCTTTAAAAGTCAGTTCTTTACTGTAGATGATCTTTCCGGGATTCAGTTTAGTTGGCACAATTTGTCCGCTGCTCGGTGGTGGAATATTGGGATCGAGATCCACATTGCCATAACCAGCAGGAACCGGAGGCAGATTATCCAGCCCATCGTACCAGGTCACTTCGCAGGGCGGCATATCTTTTCGTGCCGGAAATTTAAACTGAATGGTTGATGAGTAGGGGAAGAAAAATTTATTGTGGCCTTTGGCATACAGCATATTAATTTCGGTTGGATAACCCAGTTCCAGGAATTCGTGGGCAGTATCGAGGATATGAGCACCCCAATCGCCGAGTGCTCCCATGCCGTAATCGTACCAGCAGCGCCACTGACCGTTCACATAATCCTTGTTATAATCGCGGAATTGCTCCGTACCCAGCCAGGTATCCCAGTCCAGCGTTTCCGGAACGGGTTCGGCACCGGGCATGCTTTTCATGTTCGAGTCGAACTTATGCCAGCGGCGCGAGTTATTCATATGCGCAGTAATGGCTGTAACATCTCTGATAATGCCTGCTTCCTTCCAGGCTTTGAACTGGAAATAATTGGGGTCGGAATGGCCCTGGTTGCACATTTGGGTTACAACACCATATTTCTTAGCTCCCCGCATCATAATCTCCACTTCGTTGAAAGTGTGCGCCATGGGTTTTTCCACAAATACATGTTTGCCCAGCGACATAGCCAGCATGGTAGCCGGGAAATGGCTGAAGTCGGGTGTTGCTATACTTACCGCATCGATGTCTTTTGCCATTTTATCGAACAGCTGACGGAAATCGGTAAAGCGTGGCACATCGGGGAATTGATTAATTATTCCCAGGGTGTGAGGTGCTCCCATATCGGTATCGCACAGCGCTACAATATTGCAAAGCCCCGTTTTATACAAGGAGTTAATTACTTCGGCACCGCGGTTACCAATACCGATACAGGCGATATTCACTTTTTCGTTCGCACCGATTTTTCGGGGTTTGGGGTTTTTAGCCGATAAACTCTCGATTGACAATCCGGCAATAGCTGTGGATGCAGTAAGCACCGACAGTTGCCGGAGAAAGTCGCGGCGTGATGATGTTGATTTTAATTCCATATTCATGTTTTTATGTCGTTTATATTCTGAATGTTACACTATTTTTTTCTACAAATCACTTACCTGATAATTTTTCTCGCAACAAATTTCAACTGAATAACTATACTCTTTCTCTTCGACCTACCTTTCGATGGCCAATTTCTTAGTAACAACCTGATTATCTGCCGCAATCCTCAACAGGTACAATCCTGCACTGAGTTCTTGAACATCAACCTGAAAACCGGAGGCATCACTATGTTGTAAAATTTCGTTACGAACCAACTTACCATTTAAGTCGTAGATGGATACATCCACGTGATTGGAGATGTTTGTGCCGAGACTGATAGTTAAATAATCCTGCACCGGATTGGGGAATAGAGTAACCGCAGCATCGCCGAACTTTAACTTATCCACAGCTGTATAATCGGTATTGTACACTTCAATAGCATCGATGCGGGTAGTAATGCTGCCCGATTTGGAGTCGTAAATGCGGAACCAGTTAATGGCGTTCAAATCGCAAACTCCCACTTTGGTAGCGCTCTTCATTGTCAGATTCACCAGATTCCATCCATTGCTGAGTCCGTCGAGCCTCCAGCTGTATTCATTTTTATCGGCTACACCGGCACTTCCGAGTTCAACCCTTATCGGGCCGCACTTGGTAACATCCGACACATAATACCAGAATCGCAAAGCACCATTATCGACAGTAGTTCCCGAGTGAAATGCAGGAGAAAAGACTTTTTTAAATTCATCGGTGGTACTTCCAGTAAATTCGATACAGGCAGTTCCCTGTTTATGATCACTGGTATTAAGCGTCAATGGTTGCGATGAGCTCCATCCTGTTAACGAATCGCATTCGTCGAGGAACAAAGGACCGGTCACCGTAATAGTTGCCGAAGCTGTTTTTTCACCATCGTGAGTGATAGCCCAAATATTGGCAGTGCCCGGGTTTACAGCGGTTACTTTTCCTTCACCATTTACAGTGGCAGCTTTGGGATTGTCGGTCACCCAGCTAACTACTTTATTCGAAGCTCCGACAGGAAAAACCGTTGCTGTAAATTCGTGGTAATCACCTTTTTCAAGAGTGTAAGCAGTGGGTGAAACACTGACCGACTCAACCGGAACAGCTGTAGAAGCAGTTCTGGTGAGGTAGTTAATTTCCGGAGAACCTGAAACAATGATAAGCCTGACAGAGCCGGTTGTATTATTGGCAGCGCTGAATATCGCCAATTCCTTTGTCGCCCACAAACCATTGGTAGAAGGAAGCTCAGTAGTAGCCAGGGTAAAACCCTCCACTTCGAGTCGCACCGACGAAGCATCTGAGGACTTATACCTTAGCTGAAACTTGGATGAAGCCAGTAAGGGAATATCGCGCCATTGCAACCACTCGCCGGCCTGTGTAGCAGTTACCTGCCAGCCTCCACGTAAATCAGTACACTTTACTACATCCAAATCGCCAATTTGCAAATAAGCACCGCCGCTGTTACCGGCTGTCAGGTCGGAATAATCGTCGCAGGCTTCGGCTTCCATTTTCAACATAGCAGGAAATGGATCGCGGGAGTAACTTCGCAGGATGTTGAGACGTTGGCTGGGATAATTGTAGAAACGGTATTGCCCGTTATCGGTACTTCGCCACAGGGCTGCAAATTCTGCAGCATCGGTAAATCCTTCTACCAGGGTTAGGGCTGCGCCGGATTTAACGGTATTATCCAATCCGAATTTCAGACGCAAACTATTATCAGTAGTGCCCATAGCAGGATCCAGAAAGCGGCGGCCTTCCTCATCATCGGGCGAACTGAACCCCGGAACACAACAACCGGTTTTAATCACCTGACGGCTAATGCGGTGTGTCCAGCTATAATTAGTCCAGGAATACTGATTGTGCGACGAAAACCAGTCGTGTACGGCATCAATCAAGGTAGAATTATAGAGCGATGCATCGCGGTCGAACCAACTGCGCATGGTTACAAAATACGGATAGAAGCCAAAAGTTTCGTAGCACTTGGTTTTTATATGCTGCAATATTTTTTCAATATTACCATTTCCCATATTGGTCATCCAGGTATCCTTAATCGACCAAAAGATAATCACGAACCTACCATCTATTTTATAGCGTCGTTCGTCCGGGATCTTTTCAATCGCAATCTTCAGGTTATAATCCCAAATGTATTTGTAGTTGGCCGGATCGCCCACATCAAATAGTTCAACATGAGCAATGGAACCGGTTTTATCATAGTTCAATCCCGAAGTCCAGGAATTTGGACAATCATCGAAAATAGCTAATTTAAAGGAATTTACGCCCCGGGTATCCATAGCCTCTACCAAGAATGGAATATGATGCGGATCACCGGCCCCGCGGTCGGGTCGGCCGGGAGTAGTACCACGACTTAAGAGCGCAATGTAATCCAAACCGGCATATTCGACTTCTTCCACCTGATTTTCCCACCATTCTTTTTCGGAGATGGTCGATTTTACGATGGATTGATTAAACCGATAGGGATGTCCACCCTGCAATTCTTTATATTGCCAGCAAAAGGTGGCGCCCAGCTGTTGGGAATACAGCGTTGAAGAATTCTGTAAAAAAGCAACGAAAAGCAAGATATAAAATAGTATGGAGAGTCTCATCAATGAGGTGTTTTTAATGGGTAATAAGTTTGTGTGTAATTCGGGTAATGTCGTCTTCCACCGAGACAAAACAGATTGATTTCTCGGGCAAATGTAGCGAATTTAATTCAATTGCACCTGAATAATACCGGTTTTCGTTTAAAATTAACTGACCTAAAATATTGGTTATCCTGAGATTGATAGGATTAGTAAAGCCACTTAAATCGATACGCAAATTGCCTGACCTGAAGGGATTCTGATACAGCTGCATCGTTTTCCCGTCGTTGTTGTGACGGAGATTTTTTACACCTGAAATTCCTCCTCCGCTAATGGTAAGTTCATCAAAATTACCTCCGCTCGAACCGATAGCCGTCAGCATAATGCTATTTGGGCCCTCTGCCAGTTGCTGGTTGGTTGAAAATGTGCCCCAGTTCGACCAGGCGCCGGTAATGGGAAACGCCAACGACGCTACCTTTACCACATCGTTGATGGTTAATCGTAACGGGCGGTTGTTGGAAGCCAGTGCATAACGAAAAGTGAGCGTATAACTTCCCTCTGCCGGCACATACACATTCCATTTGATATAATCGTTGGTGGTATTCATAAAGTCCATGAATGCCGCTCCATTGTATCCCGGCTGATTAGTAACCGGTTCGGCACCAAGGTATTCGGCATCTTCAGCCTGATAGGTATTGGTAGAAGGCAACACGGTGATAGTGGCTGTTGCCGATTTGGCATTATCGTAGGTAGAACCAGTGATGGTTGTGGTTCCTTCGCTCAGGGCGGTAATCACTCCATCGGAATTAATGCTGGCAACCGAAGGCTTACTGCTCACCCAGTTCACCGTTTTATGGGTGGTATTGACTGGTAGAATCGTTGCCCTGAGCTGACGGGTAGTATTCAGCACCATGCGTGCATTCGTGGTATTCAGCGCAATTTCAGCAGCAAATATCTCACAACTCCCTTCCGGAACACCGCAACCACATAGTCCCGGATCCATTTTATCAGGGTCATCGGGACATAAGTCGGGCTGCACGCCCGGATGTACCGAAACCACAAAGGTGCTGTTAGCCTCCAGATCGTAAGTTGCATCAATTACGTGGAAATCGGTTCCATCAAACTGCTGTGTGATGGTTGCATTGCGCAGGTAATACTCACTTCCTTTGGGAACCACAAAGCGCACACGGGCATCGTCGATGGCGAAATTGTACTTATTCACGACCGTAGCCGAATTATCAGCATTGCTACCATCGTTGGGCTTGCTATAGGTCAGTTTCAGTTTTACGGATGTAAAATCATCGGCAACTGCCAGTCCATCGTGAGCACCAATACTATCGCCAACAGCCGTGTATTTGTTGGTGGTAAGATCCACTTTGTAAAGATTGAAAGCAGCTTTGCGGTGCAATTCCCGCAGTGGGTAAGCTGTGTGGGTAATTTTTACATTCGGATAATCCCTGATGCTATGCGTGTTTCCTGCCCAGTGGCAATGTCCGGCCATGATAAAATTCAGCGTAGCACCGGCTTTAAACAACGGATCGTAAAATGCTTTCAGTGGCGTGGGTGTCATTACATGACAATAACCAATGCGAAAAGTACCTTTGCCCACCTGATTGAGCCAGTCTTTTGCTTCATCGGTTTGATGAGAGAAATTGGGAACACCATTACTGCCATCGGGGAACCAGGCATTGTTTAGCCCAATAAAACGTGCATTTCCATAGGAAAAATTATGAGCCATCAGTCCGTAATGTTCATTGAAAAATGCTGCCGGAGTCTTTAAATCAGGTTCCAATTCATAATTTTTTTGTGGAGTATCGTGGTTACCCGGAACGGTAAAAACAGGTGCTGCAAAATGATTCATTCCCT
>JAVFAG010000119.1:0-7167 GCA_034002585.1 Paludibacter sp. | reverse complement strand
CCCGGATTGGCAGCTCCCTCGAGACGGGCGGTGCGGTTCCAGTTGTAGGTGGCATTGTAGGAAGTGTTAACCGTCGAAATCCAGTCGAGAAAAGGTATTTTATTGATAGGCAGGGCGTAGCTGGCATTAAACGATTGCTGGTACGAGAAAGGTGTTCCCAGTTTTCGGATGCTCGAAATCACCGAATCGCGCCACAGGTCGTAATACTCCCGTCCGAATTCGGGGGTGTAATAGGGCTCTTCAATAATGGCATTTGTAGCCGACTGGAAACTGAGTTTAAGCGTTTTTGTTAAATCCCACCGGAAATCGAACTGCCTGTTCCACATAAAATCCTTGCTGAAGGTAACATCGAGCGGACTGCCGCCTGCGCTTCCTGTTTCGAGATTAAAATCGCGAAGTTTAATCTGCGAATACTGTCGGTTCAGGTTGGTATTAAAGCTGATGGAATTGGGCAGGTAGTTGAAATTAAGTTCCTTGATGAGTTTCAACGAGGGCTTGTCGAGCGATTTACTTTGTTTAAACGGTTCGAAAGGCTTATTGGTAAAGGAATAGCTGTAATTCAACGATGCCCGTTCCTGCTTCATGTAGTTTTGTTCCACTTCGGCACTTTGCTGATTGGTTTCGGAGAAGGAATAGGAAACCGAAAGGTTAGCCGGATCGTAGAACTGTGGGTTTTTACTTTTAATATTCACTTTTGCCGACGAGATGGTAAAGCTTTTGGTAGTCTGAACGGTTTGTGAGAGGATCAGTAGCGAGTCTCTTTGTTGCTGGGAATCCATCGATGCCAGGGCATCTTTTAATTCCACATCCTGATCGAGTGGATTGTATTTTGGACTAAGGGTTTCGTTGGTGTAGGAGAAATATGCCGGCAATTGTACCTTAGCAGCACGGGGCAGGAATCGTCCCAGCTCGAGATTGGTCGAGAAGTTCATCTGGTACAGATCGTCCATCCGGCGATTGGTAACATTGCTCTCTAAACTACCATAACCTGCGGTTTCCATGCGTCCGGCGAAGTTGATATTACCCAGGTCCGATAATCCAATAGCTACGTTGGCCATGGCTGCCCAACCACTTTCGTCGTTGTACTCCGACATGCGCAGCTCGTTCACCCATATTTCGCCCGATTTAATACCATTGCTTCGGTTGCGAACTCCTATCATTATATTTTCCACTTCAGCGATAGTGGGATTTCCGACAACCGTAATGCGGTTTTTAGGTTTGGCAGGATCGAATACATAAAAAGGTGTCATGTTCGTGACGCTGGCATCTTTTCCTCTGGCCCGGTTTCGCTCCAGTTTTGCTCCGGTTAAAGTCTCAAAACCAAAGTCGATCATGTTTTCGGGAAACCACACTGTTTCACGGTCCGAAAGTTTACCCGAGGTGTAGGTACCATGGGGTGTAAGTCGCAATGGAACTTCGTATTCGTAGTAGTTGTTCACCATGTCGCTACCGATGCGTACAAACACACTCAGATCGTTGTCGCGCAGGTTTTGCTGATCGTCGATAAACTGCTCGGCATGTACAAAAAGCTGCATCCGTTTATACTGTCGCATATCGTAACTGGTGGTTTTATATACAGCACGCGCATCGCCCGGCGATAAATCGTACACACGCATCAGCATCGATTGCTCGTTCTGTTGCAGGAGTTGCGGTTGCCCGGGATCAGTTTCGCGGGTAATGCCCGGAGGCAAAATGTAGTTAACGGGTGTTTTATCCGAGTTTTCTTCAATATTGACTGCTTGTACGTCGAGAGCGGCTGTGCTCACAGGTGGTTTTTCTGGTATGTACAAATCCTTGGTATAGGTACGCCATTCACCACGCACCAAATCCATGGTTGCGAAACGCAAATGGGTTTCTTTTTCAAAATTAGTAAGAAAAAGCCGCACAAAACGTATCGACTTAAAGTTACGAATATTTCCCACTTTGTCGGTGTATTCGCGCAGCGGAATTTTAAACTGGTACCAGGTTACAGGTTCAATGTTATTATTAGCCAGCTTCACGTTTGAGGTAATTTTATCGGTGATGTAATTGCTGCCCACCACCATCTTTTCCGGTTTTAGTTCTACTTTGTACTGATAGTAACGCTCGTATTCGTTCAGAGTATTATCATTGTTGATATCCTCAATATCGGGCAGCGAAGTTGCTGTAGTAGTATAGGTGGTATTGCTGTTGATGGCATCCGGAGAGTTACCTTCGGTGCCGTTAAAGCGTTTGTAGCGGGTGAGAATGTCTGCACTTTCGTTGTCGTAATCGGGATTACGGTAGAAACGGTAGTTGTCGCCGGCGGGATCGTTTACAGGTGAAAACGGATCGTTCTGCATACGCTGGCGGGTGACCTGATTTACTTTTGCCAACACCGCGTCGGAGTATGCTTTGTAGGTGCTGAAGGTTTGTTCTTTTGAGTTAGGAAGACCGTCGAGTCCCACATCCTGCTTTTCGCGTGCACCTGCGGAATTGTCGAATGCGGTAACCGTGGATTGTGAACGTGGCACCACACCCCAGACAGTTGTTTCCGTTTTGGTTGGATCTTCGTCAACAGGCAATCCATGTTCGAAGAATTTCTTTCCGTCTTTCAAAATATCCTCACTGATATCGCCCAGGTTGAAGTACAAATCGCCACCACGATCGGTGCCATCGCTATAGATGAACGGATCCATCATCCAGAATTCGATATATTCGATATTAGAGTTCTCGAAATCGGTTTGATCGAGTTTTCGCATAATGCCTCCCCACCGTTTGTGCGGCTGTGTAAGGAACCCATTAGCGTCCATTCCATCCACATCGAGGTTGTAAGGACCGCGCTCGGTGGGGTAGTAGGAGAGATTGAGCACCGACATGCGCGAAGTTTGTGTGGAAAGGGTTTCGCGGTTGGGAAAGAGTTCCGGAATCAACACTGTGCGCGTCAGGTGATTCGACTGCGACTCGAGGTTGTTTCGCAGGTTAGGCGGTGTGGTGCTTACGTTTTGATTGAGCACCGGGTCGACCTGATACCACGACAGCAATGCGCGGTTTTTTCCGTAATCGGTGTTGTTGCTAAGAGCTGCTTCCGGAAACAGAGCATCCGGATTCTGGTTGTAAGGCGTACTTGCCAGGTACCAATAGTAGGGATAATGAATGTCGATGGTTGTTTTGGTTGCTTCAAAATCGTCGAGATACGCAAATCCTTCGCGGCCTACTGCCTTGTGATGTCCGGGTAGTAGTTGTGCAAATTCTGCATTGATGGCAATGTTTGAGGGTGCAGTAGCATCCACAAAAGGAAGTTTGTCGAGCATGTTTGTTAGCCATTGCGACTGCTTGCGCCATGCGGTGTTGAGCCCCCAAATGGTATTTGCAATGGGTTCATTACCGGTATTTACCTTGGTGGTAAGTGGCATTTCTGAAAGGCGCATGATGGTCCCTCCCAGCGTAAAATCCTTGCTGAATTCGTATTCGAGGTGGGTTCCAAGCATGGTTTTACGTTGCAGACTGAACATCGACTGATTTTCGAGTTTCACATTCACCTGTGTACCCGATTCGATAATGGATTGATTAAGAATGGTAACGCTTCCCATCATATAATCGACCATGTAATCGACGTTTTCCTGTAAGGTTGCACCTCCGGCAGTTACAGTTACCGAACCACGGGGCACATTCATGGCATTGAGTCTGATTTCCGACCCACTGCTCGATTTGTATTCGCCCTCGATAATAAACTTGTTTTTTTCGCTCAGTTCCTGTGCTACCACCATTGTGGAATCGTAAAGCTCCTGAAAAATGTATTTCGAAGCCAGCCTGTCGTCGTTAATCATCTTGCGAAGGTGTTCGCCAAAGGGTTCGAGCACCGGAAACATGATTCTTCCTGATGATGAAAACGCGGTATAGCCTTCCACATAATCGAACAATCCATCGGGATTGGTATTTTGCTTGCTGTCGAGCCGGTCGAGGTTCATCACCCGTAACAACAGCTGATTTTTAATATTACCTTCGGTAAGGTAGCGAAGCTTGGTGCCTATCGAATCGTTACGATACAGAATATTGAGTTCGAACTTTTCCTGCTGTATTTGCATAGCTCCGAGGTAATACACATTCTTCATCATCAAATCCCAGATGGGAAGCTGGGGCGATTGGGTGGTACCTTTCAACAGTTTAACGATTAATGCATTTGGTGCCTGAACAGGGTCGGTCGAGAACTCACCTACCTGATACACCTTTCCTCCCAGGGTGTATTCATAGGCCACACCCAGTACTTCATCAGGATTCAGGGTGCTGCGCAGTGAAATTGTACCCAGCGTACTATTGAAGGTGTATTCCGATGGGTCGAGGCGGCGGGCACTTTCAATTTTTTCGTAATCTTCACCGCCATTGATGCCAAATCCCGAAAGTTGAGCTGCCAGAACTGCATTCGATTGTTTGATGTCGCGGATGCCGTCGATGTTCTTCACTTCCTGATAAAGACTATTGGCATCGTTGTACGGATGGGTGGTTCCGGCCTGACTTACCCAGTGGATATTATCGATGCGTTCGGTTTCTCCAAGGTCCATGAAAGCAATAATGTTGCGGGCTTCGTTGTAATTGCCGCGTTTGTTGGTAACCCACACTTCGATGCGGTTCACAGTAATACCTGAGGAAATAAATGGCAGTCGGCTCATAGCCGGCTCAAAATTATTTCTGAAGTAATGACCGATAAAGAAATGGCGGTTCTCGTCGTAGTTATCAATGCCGATTTCAAATTTGGAGGTTTGAGCGCCGCCACGCGAACTGACGGTTTGTGTTTCTGATTCCTGTTGAGAGGCAATGGCCGATATATTCAGTTTTCCAAATTTAAGGTCGGTACGCACCCCGAAAAGCGCAGTGCTACCGCTAATAAGCGATGAATTGAGCTGCATGCTGACATTACCGGCCTGTATACTCTGTACGATATCATCCTCGTTGCCCTTGTAATTTAGTTTCAGTAATTTCTGGTCAAAATCGAAAGTCGACTCGGTATTGTAATTCATGTTGAAATTCACCTTGTCACCTACAGAACCTGTAACGTTGAGCTGAATTTTTTCATCAAAAACTGGTACGATTGTTTTACGCATACGTTCGGTGAGGGCCGGATTGTCGAGCTTATTGGTACGTACGCTGAAAATAAGTTCGGCCGAACCCTGCGTTCTGATTTGCACACCTCCCGGGCCAAACACTTTGTCGGCAGGGCCCAGACTGAATTTCATATCGGTAATCGAGAATTTCTCCTCGTTGTTGACTTCTGCCTTGGTATTGAGTTCTTTCCAGTATTCAGCCAGTTCGTTGCGGGCAGAAAACTCGTAGTACTCCTTGTCGTTCATCGAGAAAGGAGTCGTAATTTCGGTATCTCCGACTTTGGTACGCATCACATAACTTCCCGAACGCAGGTCGTATTCCACGGTAGTTTTTACATTTTCAGGAAGAGGTGCATCCAGTGGAAGGCGGGTTTGAAGATCGGAAACAGTAGTATGAGCCGTTTTTTTAATGGGAAACACCGGAACTGTTTCCTTCGTATCTGGAGTTTGCGGTTGAGTATCCTGTACAAACAGATTTCCTGCCGGCGTGGTATTGAGCACACCGAAAGCAGTTCCAAGTAGTAATACCAGGAACATGGATATCCATTTTAGCTTGAATCCTGACCGCATAGGTTATATCAGCTGCTAGCGCATGTTTTTCAGGGCGGTTTTTATCAGCATTTCCACCTTTATATCGGGTTGAACCTTCAGGATGGCATCCACCGCTTTTTGCGAAATGTTGGCAGCGAAACCCAGCATCACGAGCGCTGCTACAGCCTCATCGCGGTTGGCATTGCCAGCCAGTGCAGGTTGAAGGGCTTCACCACTCGAATCCACCTGAATCTTCAGAATTTTATCTTTCAGATCGATAATCATTCGTTGCGCCGTTTTGGTACCAATCCCTTTTATCGCATTGAGTCCGGCTGTATTTTCGGTGCTGATAAGGTGTTGCAATTCTGCCACCGAGTAGGACGACATAATCATGCGGGCGGTATTGGGCCCGATTCCTGAAACGGAAATCAATAACATAAATATCTGTCGTTCAATGGGTTGTAGAAAACCAAAGAGCAAGTGTGCATCTTCACGAATTGATTCATATACATACACTTTAGCGCTGGTTAATTGCCGCAGTGTAGTATAAACCGGCAGGGTAATATTAATAAAATAGCCGACACCTCCGGTTTCAATCACTGCATACGTGGGATTCAGTTCGGTAATTTCACCTTTTATATAATCAATCATATCTTAAAAAATTTATACGCAAAAGTACGAAAAAAACAGCTTTCACCGATTGAATAACGGCAGAAAGACCTAAAAAGTACAGAACTAAATGATTTTTGACGCAAAAAGTGTTAAATGCCAATTTTTGATGAACTTAGCCGGGTTATTATTGTTTTTATATCAGTTTCTAAACTAATATTAATCAAAAATAAATATGAGAAAAAACGCTTTCATTTTTACGATGCTGATGGTGGCTTTCAGTCTGTCGGCACAATACCAGCTTCCCAAACTGGCGTATTCGTATTCGGCACTGGAGCCTTATATTGATAGTGCAACGATGTATATTCATTATAATAATCACCACGGTGCTTACACAAAGAACCTGAACGATGCGTTGGCGAAATATCCCGAACTTCAGAAAAAGCCGATTAATGAGCTATTTGCCAATATGGATGAAATCCCTGCCGATATCAAAACATCGGTTCGTAACAACGGTGGTGGCTATTATAATCACGTATTGTTCTGGGAATTACTGATTCCGGCATCACAGAGTGTAATGACTCCGTTTGTTGAAGCTGAATTGAAGAAAGCGTTTGGTTCAATCGATACTTTTAAGACAGAATTTGAAAAAGCAGCTGCAACCCGTTTTGGTTCAGGATGGGCCTGGCTGATAAAAGATAAAACCGGAGCTTACCGTATTGTGTCAACTCCCAATCAGGATAATACGCTGATGTCGCTCAACGAAGCAAAAGGTCACCCTGTGTTGGCGCTCGATGTGTGGGAACATGCTTATTACCTGAAGTACCAGTCGAAGCGTGCCGAATATGTAAAAAATTTCTGGAAGATAGTAAATTGGAAAAAGGTTGAGGAACTGATGAAGAAGTGATTTTTTTTGGTTATTAGTTATCTTGGCGGTCCGGGTGTTGCAAAACGCCCGGACTTTTTA
>JAVFAG010000118.1:0-7413 GCA_034002585.1 Paludibacter sp. | reverse complement strand
AAATATAGAAAAAAAGCAATTACAAACAATATTAATTTTTAGTTAAATTATTCCGCTTTTCCGAATTGAGGAATTCACATGCAAAGTTTTCTTAGCGTAAACAATTGTAAGATTGGGAACTAATACTAAATCAGGCATTTACAAATCAACCATTCAGCTTCCGCCAGTCGCCGGGAGCCATTCCTGTTTCTTTCTTAAACACACGATAAAACGAGCTTTCACTGGGGAAGCCAGCCCGGTTGGCTATTTCAGAAATACTCAGAAATGAATATTCATTGCGCAACAACATCCTTTTTGCTTCTTCGAAACGAAAGTGATTGATTAACTCAGAGAAGCTCTTTCCATATTCCTGATTGATCAGGCGCGAGACATAGGTGCGGTTTGTATTCATAATTTTAGATAAATCGACAATACGTAAGTCCTTACGGGTATAAATTTTCTCATCTTCCACTAAGGATTGTAGTTTGTTTTTCAACTCTGCGGATTGCGAGTTTGTGTATACAAATTCGACTTCATTTTCATCAAAGAGTTCCTCTTCGAAGGTAGGAGCATTCGAATCGTTATGCAAATTCTGAACTGTAAAACGCTGATCATAACTAATGTATCCAATCGCAAACACTAAAACACTAAAAACAGCAGAGGGAACCATTATCATATCAAAAGGGAGGAAAAAGGCCCTTCCCAGTACATTAGCAATAATGGAAAAAACCGAAATAACAGCAAATGTCAGAAAAAGACGACGTGTCCACAACAAATTTCTTCCTTCAGTATCAGCGTAATAGTTGCGAACTTTCTCGTCGAACTGTACCAGCAACCTACTTCCGACAATAGACACCAACACGAGCTGCACTGTAAATATTACGGAAGTCAGTCGATGAACAAGCAATTGGACTCTCCCGTAATTGGATAGTTGAATGGCAGATTCTTCCCGATATACTACCTGGTGAACAAAGTTAAGGGCCTCCTCATTTCCCATCAACATATATACAACCTGAGTAGTGCTACTCACCAAAAAAGCAGGCAACAACACCAGCAGATATGCCGGACGGAAATTAACTTCACGGGTAAGGTATACAATATATAAAAAATAGAGTGGATAAACTGCGATATTGGCAAACTTATAGACAGCGTCAAACCTCATGTAATTGTTATATTCGAAGTTGAAGTAGAAAGCATGAGACAAATACAATAAAAAGGCAACGCTAAAAAATACACTTAAAATAAAACGAACAGATTTTGCATGTTGATTATCAACTAAAAACATAACCAGCCAGAAAAGGCTAACAAACATTGGGAGCAGTGTAAAGGCGGTTTTAATCATTTTAACGGTTTTTTAGTAGCAAATATAGCACTTAATCCGTAAATGGCTCTCAAAACGAATAAATTTTCTCTCATTTGGTAAAAATCGCCAACACCCTGAGAGACTTATACAAAATATGCCCTACATTTGTATCGATTTGAAAAATCAACTTCATTGCACACCGCAACCAGACCGTATTAATAAAGAAAGGAGTTTTTTAACAAGAACATCCTCATGACTTTGAAGAAGTGCATTGCACAGTAAAGGCTGACTCGTGAAAATGAGACAGCCTTTTTTTGCAGGATGGATATGAACACAAAAAAACTAATCTATTAGAGAAGTAACAAATAGTAGTATTTTCCGTTAAATTATGTATCGGAATTTCTATGTGTTATAAGCATCAGTTTATAACTAAGTTGCTGAAGCAAATGACCCTGGAGGAAAAGCTGGGGCAGATGAATCAACTGAACTACAATCCTCCTGCTGAAACTATCCTGGAACAGGTTCGCAGGGAAGAAATCGGCTCGCTTCTAAATGTGGATGCAAAGGATGTAAACCTACTGCAACGCACTGCCACAAAGGAGTCACGTTTGGAAATTCCGCTAATCTTTGCGCGTGCGTGATGTTATTCATGGTTACAAAACGATATTCCCGATCCAGTTGGGACAGGCTGCTTCGTTGTTTCCGTCTGGGATTCGATGCTGGAAATGATTCAACATGGGGTTGCAAAAGACAAAAAAGAGGTGACCCGTTTATCGTTGAAAGCCAGTGACTTTGGCTTATCGTATAGCACATTTCAGTATTCGAACCTGCAATTATCGGCAACCGAAATTCCTGTAAACGGAACGCTGACAGCCCGTGTATCACTTAAAAACAGTAGCAAAACAGATGGACTGGAAGTAGTTCAACTGTATGTGCAGGATATTGTGGGCTCCATTGCCCGTCCGGTAAAAAAGCTGAAGGGGTTTCAGAAAGTGTTTTTAAAAGCCGGCAGTTAACATCTTTATCAGCTTCATAACTTACACCTTAGGTGCCAAAGTATTATTTTTTCAAATGTTTGGTCTGATAATATTTCTGGAATTAATCAGATACTGGCTAGAAAAAGATAATTTTATACATTTATGAGAAATATGTAACCGGCAAATTTACCAGGAAGCAAGTTGGCACTATGTATCTTCCGGAAACCATTGCGGAATAATCCTAAACTTTTAAGAAAAAAAATCAGGGACTACTGCAAAATTTTTTGCTACTTTTACAGGGTGAACTATCATATCGGAAAAACAAGTAAAAAAAAATCCGATTGCTTTTTATTAAATAATGAAACAACTTCCCCTGATTCTCTTTTTCCTTTTCCTGGCAGTTTCCTGTGTGGATGATACCCATGTAGAGACTCCAACCGATCCTTCATACGTCTTCGACAGCAAAGCTTTGCCCGATGTACATCTACAAATCACTGTGGATGAATGGAATAAGCTACTGAAATATTTCGATCAGAACCCTAACAACGAGGAAAATGTAGAAGCGTCGATGATTTTTGCCAAAAATGGTCAGGAGCATGAGGTGAAGAAAGTGGGATTGCGACTTAGAGGGAATACCTCACGCAGAAGACCCGAAGGAGTACTGGGAGAATTGCATCAAAGTATCGATACCGACTGGCATCATGCGAGCTTTTCGGTGGATATCAATCGGTTTGTAGCCGGACAACGGTTTGCCGGTTTGAAGAAAATCAACCTGAAATGGTTTAAGGATGATCCTCTTTATGTGCGGGAGGTATATTGCTACGATTTGTTCGAACGATTTGGCGTGTGGACGGCACCGCAATCGAGCTACTGCCGCCTTTTTCTTCAGGTTGGAAAAACAAAAATGGTGTATTTCGGTGTGTATCAGTTGCTCGAAGCTGTTGATAGCGAATTTCTCACCTCCCGTTCAACTGGTTTTGGTGCGCAGGAAGGTTTTTTATGGAAAGCCAACTGGGGCGCAAATTTTCGTTCCGCCGACGGCAGCAAGATGGACATCGAGCGGGTAACGCTTACCGAAACCTATGTGCCGGTTTACGACCTGAAGAATCGTCCTGCTGAACTGGCCATCGCCCGCGATCAGCTGGCAGAGTTTATCAGCAAATACAATTCGCTGAAAGGCACCACTTTTAAAGAGTGGGTGGTAACGCGTATGGATGTGCCGCTGTTTTTAAAAACCTATGCTGTGAATGTAATGTGCGGCATGTGGGACGATTACTGGAACAACCAGAACAATTTCTACTTTTATTTCGATGCCACCGGGAAATTCTATTTTATTCCTTTCGATTACGATAACACCTTAGGCACCTCACTGATAATGAGCGATTCGGGCCGGCGCGATCTGTTGAAATGGGGCGACTCACGCAATCCGCTGGTAGCAAAACTGCTCGAAATTACTGAATTCCGCAGTTTGTACATTGGTTACCTCCACGAGCTCCGCGACCCTGCCAATGATTTATTTACCTACGAACGCAGTCGAACCCGCATTCTGCAATGGCATGCCCTTATCGGCAATCATATTGCTAACGACACGGGTGAAGATATGGAAATCGCCGACCAACCGGCCTCCTGGGGCAATTGCAGCTTTTATCGGCTACTGGAACCAACGAACAACTTTTTTGTCATCCGGGCTTCGAATATTCCGGCGAAATAAACACATGCACTACCAACCACAGATCGTTAAGGAACAGTGGTAGCTGTAGAAAACCGGATACCGGTCGAATGGCCCATTCCGTCGGACTCTATGAGCCCATTTACACCAACTGTTGTATCGAGTACCCAGTCATACGCATAGGTTCCATCCGGAGCAGGGTCGCCAACAGGCTTATAAATAAACCGTTCCTCACTATAGTTAATATTTTTTTTCATCTGCTCCAAATTGAGTACCATCAAATCGCATCCCCCCGCACTAAACCACTTAGCTGCCGTTGGAGCTGGTTTGTCCATCGAAATCGTATAAACACATTTACTATTACCTGTACCATCAGATACCTGAATAGTAGCCTTTATCGAAAACTGCTCCACTTTTTGAGTCGAAGGATTGAAGGTAACCGAAAATTCTTCCACATAATGCGGCGAAAAATTTTTGGGCTTATTTAAATCCAGTGTAGTAGCAGTGATGGTAGAATTGGAAGAGTTCAATTTCCAGTCGCTGAACTGATCACGCACTCCTTTCCAACGCGAAGCCGCATTCCACACAATTTCGGCTCTCACAGTAAGATCACCCATATTGAGTAAGTTCAGCGATTTTGTATCTATTTTTACTTCCGGAGAGCTAATAGTTATATCGGCAAAACTGATTTTAGCAATTACCTTATCGCCATTACCTATCTTAGAAAGTGTGCCGGATATCTTACCATCTTTAGCTACAATTTTATCCTTTACCAGTTTACCATTCACCCAAATATCCACCACACCAGAATACGAAATAGTCGAAGTATATTCAGCATCCGTGACATGAGACACCTGTCCGCTCACCTCACCGGTTTTGGCATTCACCGAAACCGAGACTTCAAATTCAGGTATGAAATTACGTACTACATTGATTCCTGCTTCCACAATATCGGGCACCAGTTCCGATGCCTGCGAATACACGCAGGAGAAGTCGATCCGCGGTGTAGAACGAAAATTAGATGAGATATATCCCAAAAACAACGACTGATCCACGCACATTTTCACTTCACGACCGCTGGGGAATTTCCGGTAGTAGCCAAAATCGGTTTCATCATATCTAAAATCCTCCAGTTTGGGTGATTTATAATTTTTAAACCCATTGGCTGAAGAAAACGCCTTGACACCCACCCCCGAAATTGTTTCATGCGAGAAAAAGTTCTTATTGGTAAATTTTGCCAGGTTAACATTGATATCCTGAGCCTTTGTGGCAGACCGGAAGGAAGAAGCAAGACCCGGATCACAGAGGGCCGATCCGAATTCCTGAACCCAGGCAGCTCTGAAAAGAGATTCAAACGGGTCCTCGCCTCCGGCCAGGTATCCAAAACCACCATGTGCATCGTTTCGCACGTGAGCAGGGAGTCCCATATCAGCGGTATTATGTAGCACTTCTCCCAAACAGCGGAAGGCTTTAGCGAGATAAGCATTCTTTTTAGTAGCATCAGCCTCTTCCAGGGCCAGCTCCATGTATTCCTTACCTTTCTTCCAGGTCCAGGGATTGGCTCCATCGGTTTCGATACCGGTAAAAGCCCAGTAAACTGCATCGATACAGGGATTTTTAAATGGAGGATTGATACCCGTATTGGTCAGATATAGAACCTGTTCGTTCATTTCCGGATCGTAAAAGTGCCTCAGCGATGCAGGAATCTCTGGTTCGTCGGCGGAGTATCCTCCATGTATAATCCAGTCAACCGCGGTTTTCGATTTCTCTGCTTCCGTGATATACCAGTTGCCGGGTGCCGTCACAGCAGGTCCGGGTAAACTGGTAACATCGAGGTTGAAGCTATACTTTTCGAACTTTTGAAATGTGGGATGACTTTTAATATATAGTGGCAATCGACTTTTAAATTCATACACAATTGCACTGTTGAATGAAGGGTGAACATATACATTGTAAAAGGCGTTTATTGTAGCTGGCATCATAACCAGCAGAACCATCAAAATGAACAGGTTTCTAAAGCGTTTCATATCACGTCCTCCCAACTTTAAAAATTCATGATTTTCCACTTGCCTTTTTCATCGCGACAAAACGACACTTCAAACTGCCGCTTATCGTAGGTTACCTTGTACACCATATAGGCACTATCGCCGTGTACCATTTCCATGTTTTTAAGCAACTTACCAAAGTCGGATAGTTTACCACTGTTCGACTGTAAAGCAGTTTTGTACATGGAAAAATAGCTTGGCAGAATCAATTCTCTGATTTTAGCTGTATCAGAGTTTTCAAAAGCTTTCTGAACAATTCCGATGGTAGTTTTCAACTCAGGAGCTTCCACAGGATCCGGTTCCACAAAAAAATCTTCTGTTCTACAGGCCGAAACAATTAACAGAATGACCAATACAATTACACTTTTTTTCTTCATAGGACTACCCTCCCGAATTATTTTTACTAACAAAGAATAGGGTTACAACACTCCAAAATCAGTCTACAAAGATATATGTTTATTATGATTTGTTTGCATCAATTTAATTTATTTAAACATCAAACAGGCGACTTTAGTGCATTTGATAGTCGCAAGGTTAAAACCAGAACACCCTCGCCATTATTACACACTCATTAACACTTATTGTTAATTTCGTAGCTCAAACGAGAAACTCCATTTTCCGGGTTTTAGCTGGTACTTGTCGTGAACCGGCATGCCCCAGGAATTATCGCCTCCAACACCCATTTGGGCACCATCGATGTTAATCGTGATGGCTTTCCCTTTTTCCAATAAATGATTGTGCGTTGTTGTCTTCAGCGTTTCGAGCGTGTATGGCCAGGCTCCTACAGAGATATTTCTATCTCCCAAACTTGTAATCACTAATTGCTCATCACAACTATTGCTAAACCGGATAGTGCGTATATCGGTGCGGTTGCCGTTTTCCTGAGGACGAACATAGGGCGTTACCCATTTGTCGATCGTGGTTTGATAGCGGCCAACCGCTGCCGAGGTATAGCGGTCGCTGTAACTTTCGTGCGGACCACGACCGTACCAGTGAATATCCTTCAGCGAATTGTGGATGTCGAATGCCAAACCAATCCGGGGCAGGTTGGGATTATCCGACGGGATGTCTAAAGTTGCTTCGACAGTCATCGCTCCTTCCCCATCAATCATGAATACCAGATTGGCTTTCGTTTTTGTCGTATGAAACAACAAATTACTTTCAATTCTCAGGCAGTTATCGTTCAGTTTAGTATACTCAAAAGCGCTTACGCTGAAGTTCTGACCTTCCGTTTCCCAAAGCTTCATTTTTTGTGGCACTCCCCAGCCTTTGTCGTTGTCGGTGGGAGCCCGCCAGAAGTTAAACTGCATGCCACCCTGCATCAGGGTATCTTTTCCAACACTATAGCTGTAGGGAAGTCCGGTTTTACGGTCGAACAGGATAGTCGTGAGTCCACTTTGAATATGGAGTCGGCTTCCTTCTTCTGTAACCTGAATTTCG
>JAVFAG010000117.1:0-7435 GCA_034002585.1 Paludibacter sp. | reverse complement strand
TATCGAATTCGTACCGTACTGCTGTGCCTTCAGTTGAGGTGAACGAAGTAAGCAAAGTGGCAACACTTTACTTATACACCGGAGAAAATGGCTATGGCGTATACGAATTTAAAATTAATGCTGGTACTGGTGTGGATAATACAACCAAATCCAACGTGACACTTACGGTAAATAAAAACACCATTCAATTGTCTGAAAATGTTGCAGGCATTGAGGTTTATAATATTACCGGACAACGGGTAGCCCATGTTCGTAATACTTCAAAAGTGAGCCTCGCCGAAAACAAAGGTGTATTTATTGTCAGCTTTACCGATATCAATGGTAACAGCGATGTTCATAAAGTAATCATCCGATAAATCCGGCCCCCGGGGGCTCTTTATAAAACGCAGAGAATGTTTTGTATACGTTCTCTGCGTTTTATTCCTTATTTTTTTTAAATACCAGAAAAACAATTTACCAATGTACCTTTTACCAAGCTCTCAAAAGTCAGGCATTGTACTTCCTGTTTTCAAACACATCATCCTGTTGATTTTCTTTTTTCTGCTTACAAGCCCGGCAATTAATTCCGAAATTACTTCCACTATAGTTATTGATGGAAAAAATTATGCCATCGATACCCTTGCTAACTTTAAGGTTGGTCCGGGAAGCCGCTATACCTCTCTTCGCTTACAAAGCAACACCCGACTCGATGTTTTCTTTCTGAAAGTTGATGCCACTAATCCTTATGTAAGTTTTCGGGCAGCGTTGGGGCGCGATTCAATTTATACCGGTGAACAACCTTCAGTACTTGCCAAACGAAAAAGCAAAGAAGGAGCTGTCTATTTTGCCGGAACAAATGGAGATTTCTATGCCACTACCGGGTATGTGGGCTATCCAGTAAGTGGTTGTGTTGTCGATTATGAAATTGCAAAGGTCCCCGATGTTTCACGAAAAGTGATTGCTTTTGAAAATGACAAAACTCCTTTTATAGGAATCATGTCGTACAGTGGCACAGTTACAAAAGGCAACGAAACATGGCAGTTACATACTGTCAACCACATCCGGAATGCCAACCAGTTGGTGCTATACAATCAACACAATGGTAAAACTACCCGTACTAACGCTTTTGGAACAGAAGTGCTTACAGAACTGCTCCCGGGACAACAATGGCGCATAAACAGCCCGGTACGCGTAAGAGTCACAAAAATTGAAAAGAATATTGGCAGCATGGCTATCCCCAAAGGTATGGCTGTACTTTCGGGACATGGAACAGCTGCCACTCAGCTCAATACGCTGGCAGTAAACGATGAAATAGAGATTTTCACTTCCATCGACAACGAAGGCACAAAATTGTCCTATTCACAAATGGTTGGAGGTGACAATCGGAATGTAATGCTGAAAGAGGGTGTGGTCGAAACTGCACAAATCTGGAATGAATTGCATCCGCGTACTGCCATTGGTTATTCTCAGGATCAGAATACAGTAATTTTCTGTGTGGTCGACGGACGTGGTGCTTCCGTTGGAGTAACTACCAAACAATTAGCCGAGCTGATGAAAAGTGCCGGTGCCTGGACCGCCTTCAATATGGATGGTGGTGGTTCCAGTTCAATGTATGTAAAGGATTTTGGCCCAATGAATGTCCCGAGCGATGGAACAGAACGAGCAGTATCAAATTCAATATTTGCTGTTTCATCAGCTCCTTCCGATCCTGTTATTGCAGCTATTGAAAGTTACGAGACAACTATTCGGCTACCTAAATTCGGCGTACTCAAGCCCAAATTTCTGGGTTATAATCAATATGGTGCATTGATTAACAAAGAGGTACCCAATGTAATATTATCCTGCGATGCCTCAACCGGACACATTAATTCGAAAGGAGAATTTGTATTCTCAGGAAACAGCAGTGGCAAACTTACGGCTACTTATGGTACAATTTCCACTACGGTAAATGTTGTACTTGCTGAAGAAGCTGAAATTTTTATTCGACTCGACTCTGTGCTCGTGGATAATTATCACCCCTATCCTATTGAAGTTCAGAGTCAGATTGGATTAAACAAAATGACCATTTTACCCTCCGCCCTCACCTGGACGGTACGAAACCCATCAATTTGTAAAATTGAAGAGGGAGTGTTAACTGGTTTACAAAATGGCACAACCACTTTAGTTGGAAATCTTGGATCATTCAACGATTCAATACTTGTTAGAGTGGAAATCCCCACTGAAGGCAGCATGGCGTATGAGACTTTTTCCAATACCACTACCTGGGCTTTAACCAGCTCACTCACTTCGTGGAATACACAGTTTGCACCCACTCAACGTCCGCAAAACTGGGAACATGGAACTGCTGTTCAGTTTACCTTTCAAAGTGCACGGTCACCTTTCTTTAAACTTACCCGTTCACTACCATTGTATGGATTGCCTGATACGGTGCAATTGGTTGTTAATCCCGGGGGTTCATCGTTTAGCTCTGTTATCGTTGGTATGAAATCAGCAACTGCATTAACTCCCACAGCTGTCACTTTTAACGCAATAAGCGGAACTTCCGATGTTAAACTAAACATCCCCCGGAATGCTTTTATGAACGCCCCCGACGATTTTGCAAATTTTCCGGTCAGACTGGAATATCTGACTTTCTACCTGAATAGCTCGAATCATACCGAGGGAACTACCTACAAGGTTGGATTAAAAGAAATCGCACTGAAATACAACCATTTAACCACCTATATTGATTTTGTTGAAAGTAGTCATAGGTTTAGTCTCTATCCGAACCCTGTAAATCATTCATTACTTACAATAAGTGGCCCTTCAGATCAAAAAGCATTAATCTCTGTGATGAGTGTCGATGGAAAGACGATTCTCTACAATCAACAATTTGAACAGCAAACAGAATTATCCGTTGACAACTTATCCACTGGTACGTATTTACTCCAAATTAGCTATCAGGGAAAAACTGAAACACATCGGTTTATAAAGCAGTAATCAAAAGGTTGTGTATCTTTAGCTCTTCTTTTAAGTAACAATAATGGTTGAAAACGAACATTCTTAAATACAGTAAACATGAAAAATACAATTTTACTTCTACTGACTTTCTTAATAACTATCAGTTCATTAGCTCAAAAGGTAAGTGTTACAAACAATACACCCATTAACAACGACAGCTCCCGGGCAGCTTATTTCCCGGTACTTAACTCCACAGGCGACAAACTCCTTTTTTCTTCCGGAGCTTATTCAGGACTGCAACTGTACGATTTCTCCAATCAATCGGTAACAACCATCAGTACCGCAGCAGGAGCGGGATACGAACCCATTTTCGACCAAAAAAACAACCGTATTTTCTACCGGTTCAGCACCTTTGAAAACGGACGGAAGTTTGATGGCATGGAAAGCTACGACCTTGCGCAGGGCACTACCCTGCCAATGCTATCACCACGGCGTGAACTAAGGCAGGTGCGCAGTTACAACAACGGTTTTTTGGTGGCTGCTGAAAAGCAAATCCTGAAAGTAACCTTTGGCCGTACCGGCAACGAAGATTTGTATTTCGTGACGACCGAAGATTTGAAGATGGTGGTGATA
Organism: Paludibacter sp.; assembly: GCA_034002585.1. Classification (GTDB taxonomy): domain Bacteria; phylum Bacteroidota; class Bacteroidia; order Bacteroidales; family Paludibacteraceae; genus Paludibacter. The sequence continues at coordinate 3,883 of JAVFAG010000117.1, read as the reverse complement.
AACAACGGCCGCAAGCAATACCTCAATCCTCTGAATATGGACGAAAGCCGGTATATCTGGGTATCCCTTTCGCCGGATAACAGCAAAATTTTATTTACTGCAGCCGGCAAAGGCACCTATATCTGCGATTTACAGGGTAGGATTTTGCATTCGCTGAATTACCTCAATGCGCCGGTATGGTACGACAACAATTTTGTGGTTGGGATGAATGATAAAGATGATGGTCATGTGATCACATCGTCATCAATTCAATTAGTAAATATTCGCACCAATGAACGAACGCTGGTGAGCCGGAGTGGAGAAATGGCCATGCATCCTACTGCCGCCGGACAAGCAGGAAAAATTGCCTATCACACAACAGAAGGAAAAATTATCGTTGCGGATGTGGTGATTCGATAATCCGGTTTTGTTCTACTAAAAAAACATTTATCCCGATTGAATGAACCCCACAATCAGCCTGTGTTGATCCCGGGTGTGCTGGTCAATCATCATTATTTCTACTTTCAATGAAAAAGCTAATATTACTTTTCCTGATAGCAGGATTCTTCTCCGGAATAGCTGCTCAGAACCTTCAGGGTGTTAAAATTTACATCAACCCGGGTCATGGAGGATACGACAGCGACGACCGCAACGTGGTGATTGCACCCTATACATCGGGCGATCCGAATGGTTTCTGGGAATCGAAAAGCAATCTGGATAAGGGCTTTGCTCTTCGCTCCCTGTTGCAATCGGCCGGTGCCACTGTGCTGATGTCGCGAACCACCAATACGACCGCCGACGACCTGCCACTTTCTCAGATTGTTGCATCAGCGAACCAGGCCGGAGTCGATTTCATGCTTTCGATACACAGCAATGCCGGCAACGGAGTAGCCAATCATGTGTTGATGCTGCATGTTGGACTGGACCCTACCGACTCGCAAATTTACAATACCTTCAATATCACCAATCCTGCACACAAGAAATTATCGGATGATAGTCGCGCAATCAGTACTGAAATCGCTAAAAACCTTTACGCCAACCAGATTACCATGTGGTCGTCGGGCTATTCGGTGCGGGGCGATAAAACCTTTGCCCGTACAGCCATGGGCTGGCCCGATGGCTATGGGGTACTCCGCAGCTTATACGTTCCCGGCGTGATTTCTGAAGGCGCTATGCACGACTACATCCCTGAAACCTACCGGTTAATGAACATGGAATATAAATGGCTGGAGGCCTGGAATTTCTACAAATCGTTCTGTAATTACTTCAACGGAGGCGAAATTCCTACCGGAAATATTGCCGGATCGGTGCGCGACAGTCGCATCAAACTGGAAACCACCTATAACAAATTTAAGGGACGCGATGAAATGCTTCCACTGAACGGCGCCAAATTAACACTGATTGAAACAGGTGAACAATATACAGTTGATAATTTACAAAATGGCGTATTTGTTTTTAAGAATCTTACTCCTGGCATATATCATGTAAAAGCTGAAAAAGAGGGCTATTATGCACAAACACAGGAAATTACCGTTAGTAAGCATAATATTTCGTGGTTTAATATGAGTCTGAATCGCATTCGCAACACCCCGCCCGAAGTGATCAATTATTCACCAAAAGGAGCACTTACCGACAGCGTCGACGCTTCCACCAACATCGTTTTGGAATTTAACTGGGATATGGATGTAGAATCAACAGCAGCTGCTTTTAGCATCTCTCCGCACGTAAATGGTAAAATTACTTTTGAGGATACTCAGTATAAATTACGGTTTACGCCGGATATGCCTTTGGAAAAATCGACTTTATATACAGTTACACTGGCAAAATCGGCTTCGCACCCCGACAACCTGAGTATGACACAGGATTTCAGTTTTCAGTTTATGACAAAAAGCCGAAACCGTCTTGCTTTGCTGAGCAGTTATCCCAATCTGCAGCACAACAAGGTACACTTCAACTCTCCTTCTTTCCGGATGATCTTTGATAAGAAACTGAATACCTTAAATATACAATCTACAATACAGGTACTCAACAGCAATCGTCAACCGGTATCAAAAAATGCACGCTCGGTAGAAAGCAATAAAGTGAATTTACCGTATGGTTCCAATTATTTCAAACTAATCGATAATCTGGTTCCCGGAGAGCAGTACTACCTGGTGATTGACGGAATAGTGAAAGATGAAGTGGGTGTATCGGTAGTTGAAAATATTGAGATTCCATTTACCGCTGTGAATGCATTAGTAGGAGATCTACCCGTTGTCGAAGCTTTTGAAAGTGCTGATTTCACCTATGATGCAGCAAAAAGTCAGGGAGCAACTGCAGTGGCTGCTGCGGTAAATTCCGCAACAAAGCTGGCCGGTAGCAATTCCCTGAAGTTAACGGCTACGCTGGCTCCTGAAGGAGTTGCTGGCTTCACTGCCTCTTCGCCGGTTATTTTTACCAGTGAGGATGTCGCTGGACTCCATGTTTTCGGTGACATGACAGGTAATGAACTTGCACTGGAGTTCACAGCCGGGTCCGATATTCGTTACATACCATTGTGCAATCTTGCATTTTACGGATGGGAATTTCATGAAAAAGAGCTTTCAGCCCTTGCTCCTGCGACCAATTATAGTCTGACCGGAATACGTGTAAAACGAACTTCGGCCTATGATTGGAGTGCTGGCACAGAGCTGTACCTCGATAATCTGTTGAAATACAGCGAACCAATTTCCTCAACACCTTCTGAGGAGTTACATTCGGCGCTGGTGTATCCCAATCCGGCAAGTCAATGGCTTCAAACCGACCTGCCCGGTGCGACACTCAGTTTGTACACTCTTACCGGACAACTTGTTAGAACTGTAAATGCATTACGAATGGCAGTTGATGATTTACCGTCCGGAGCTTATTTCGTGAAGATTGAGTCAGGAGAAATGAAAGTGGTACGAAAAGTGGTGGTCAGGTAAATCAACAAACAACATTTTTCAACATCTGGTCAATGCACTAATGAACCATCCCCCGCATCAATCCATCCAACTCTTTAAATCAGTATTTAAAGGAAGAGAAGATGTATTTGCCCTGCGTTGGGAAAGCGGACGAAAAAGCGGATATATGCCAGCCTACAGCTACGATCCGTATTTGTACCGTGCGCATAAAATGGGAGGAGGTACTTTTCAGAATTTTCCGGATAAGAAGTATCTACCATTACACGATTCGGAAATAGCTAAACACCTCAGGGGCGAACAACTCATCGGAATTTATCCCCTGCTACCGGATAATACTTCATGGTTCATTGCTGCTGACTTCGACGATGATAACTGGCTGAAGGAATGTATTACCTTTATCAAAACCTGTTCTGACAATCAACTACCGGCCTACCTCGAACGATCCCGATCTGGAAGTGGCGGGCATGTTTGGGTGTTTTTCGAACAGCCCTACCCTGCGGTTCGCAGTCGGAAGATTTTTCTTTCGCTGTTACAACAGTCCGGTGTTGTTTCGGTGTTTGATAAAAGCTCGAGTTTCGACCGGTTATTTCCAAATCAGGATTATTTGTCGGGCAAAGGACTGGGTAATTTGATCGCATTGCCCTTGTACAAAAAGACATTGGAAGTTGGGAATAGTTGTTTTTTGAATCCGGAAACATTACAGCCCTATCCTGATCAATTCGAATTTCTCAACACCATTAACCGTTTATCTGTTTCAACACTGAATCAGCTCTTTGAATCTTCGCAATTTGCAACTCCTGTTGCGGTTGAATGTTCCACTAATACGCTAAGCATCAGCTTAAAACAGGATGTTCGCATCGCCAGAAATGGATTGTCAACAGCTTTGATTAACTTTTTAAAAGATGAATTGAATTTTGCAAATGCTGAATATTATATCAAATCGAAATCAGGAAGAAGCACTCATGAAACCCAACGTTTTTTTA
>JAVFAG010000116.1:0-7514 GCA_034002585.1 Paludibacter sp. | reverse complement strand
AGCTGAACGAATACGACTTGCCTAAACCCACCTTTGTACCCTGGTTGGGTAAAACGGTGGAAAACCCCGAAGGGTATGGTATCTATTTTCAGGAACGATGGGATGAGGCATTGGCTTCGGACCCCGATTTTCTTTACCTGAACGACTGGAATGAATGGACTGCCGGAAAATACCACACAGGTGAAGTGCCTGTTTTTCTAAAGCGCAACAGTAATTTCTTTTTTGTAGATCAGTACAATTCGGAGTTTAATCGAGCCATTCATCCCATGAAGGGCGGATATACTGATAACTATTACATGCAAATGGTGCAGAATATCAGGAGGTATAAAGGGGTGCGTCAGGTTTTACAACATGATCAAAATGCCAAAATTGTAATCGATAACAACTTCGCTGACTGGCAGCAAATCACTACCGAGTTCAGAGATGCTGTTGGCGACACCCAACACCGGAACCACAACGGTTATGGAGGACTACACTATACCAATACCACTGGTCGCAACGACATCATGTCGTCGAAAGTTGGTTTTGACGATAATCATGTTTATTTCTATGTTAAAACAGTGAAGGATATTACGCCTCATACCGACCCAAACTGGATGCTCCTTTTTATCGATATTGACCGTAATTCCGATACAGGATGGGAAGGCTATGATTTAGTGGTTAACTTAGGTGTAAACTCTTCAAAAAAAACAACCCTGAAAAGATGGACCGGTGACCAATGGGGAAAAGCTGTAAATGTGCTCATGGCCTATAAGGGTACAGAGATGGAAATTGCCATTCCCCGAAGAACATTCGGTGTTACAAGTGATATTCCTCAATTCTATTTCAAATGGGCAGATAATCCGCAACATCTGAACGACATAACATCATTTTTTACGGATGGGGATGCGGCCCCCGATCGCAGGTTCAACTACCATTTTAAGGTTAAAAAGTAGTTGCACCGTGCTTTCTAAATCAAATAATATATAAATATTAAATTATTGAAAACATGAAACATCGATATAAATTAGCATTATTGCTATTTCCATTCTTCAGTACTATAGCATCTCAGGAAAACATAAAACTCAATCACATTGGAGAATTTTCACGCGAGGGTGAGTACATGAAAGATTATTTTGTATATAAAGATGGAGACACCTATCATCTTTTCTACAATGTAGGTATTGCTTCTTCAGTAACGCAGGAATGGACAGAGCCTGAAAACGAAAAAGCATTTGGTCACGCCACTTCCAAAGATTTAAACAATTGGCAGCACCATCCGCGCATACTCCATGTAATACCTAACTCATGGGAAGGACAGGTAGTTTCAGCACCATCTATTCTGAAACACAAAGGTGTATACTATATGGTATATACCGGCTTTGATGATCGTGCTTTTGGTGTTCAAACCGTCGGATTAGCTACAAGTAAGGATTTATTTAACTGGGAAAGATACGAGAATAATCCAGTCAATACGGCTCCTCCCGCCTGGACAATTGTTCATCCCAATGGATGGATTGATTTCAGGGATGCACACATTATTAAACATAAAAATGAATTCCTTATGTTTACAATGACTACCACAAATAAAGGGGAAGGTGCCATTGCACTTTCGGTCTCAAAAGAGTTGAAAAACTGGACGGATTTGGGACCGACACTTATCACCTTTCATCAGCCGGAAAGTCCCATGGTATTTAAACGCAAAGGAACCTATTATATGTTTGCATCCAGTTCGTTTGGCAAGGTGCTGTACAAAACTAAAAATCCAAAATCGCACAAATGGACTCCTGTGCCTTTTAACTGGCCAACAGGAGGTTTGTGGTCGGGCTGGGAAGTAACTGAATTCAAAGGACGAACTGTTTTTTCTGCTTTTCTGTGGAAAGAGAATGGCAATTTTATCCGGTTTTGGGAAATTGATTGGAAGGGTGATATCCCGGTAGTTAAGTATTAACTGCAAATTTCTAACAAAATGATGATGACCAGAATAACCGCACTCACATGGATAGCATTGTTGCTTTCTCTTGTATCGTGTCGCAATAAAAATCTACAGATGGAAAAGGGAACCTACCAATACGATCTTCAGTTTTTTGAAAATCAAAAAATTGAAACGATTGAACTGTTCGGCGACGACACGAAAGCCAGAATATTGGTAGTACCTGCTTATCAGGGTAGGGTGATGACTTCCACTGCCGATGGATTAAGTGGAAACAGCTATGGCTGGATAAATTACAACTTTATCTCAAGCAAGATAGTTGATCCGGCTTTTAATCCGGTAGGTGGTGAGGAGCGTTTTTGGATCGGACCGGAAGGTGGTGCATTTTCATTTTATTTTGATAAAGACAAAGACCAGGATTTCAAAAACTGGAGAGTGCCATCGTTTATCGATACAGAACCTTTTGATGTAATTGAAAAAAGCAACAGCCAGGTAAAATTTGCAAAAAAAACGCTCCTGCAAAATGCTTCGGGTACATCGTTCGATATGCAAATTGAACGAACCATTTCCATGCTCTCAAAAACGGATGTGGCTGATATTCTGAATCTTCCAATCCATTCTTCCTTGAAGATGGTATCTTTTAAAACTGAAAATAGTCTGAAAAATGCGGGACAAACGGCCTGGACAGAAACCACCGGAATGCCTTCCATCTGGATGTTATGCATGTTTAATTCCACCCCAACTACCACGGTTTTTATTCCGTATCAACAAGAAGGTGAAAGTGATGTTGTAAAAGATGATTATTTCGGTAAAGTTCCTTCCGATCGGTTGAAGTTGGACGATAAAATGATTTATTTCAGGGTGGATGGCCACATGCGTACAAAAATCGGCGTTTCGCAATCAAGAGCTAAAAATATAGTGGGCAGTTATGATACTGAAAAAAATGTGCTGACACTTTTGTGGTTCAACCTGCCAACTGAAACAAGGAAGTATGTAAACAGTCAATGGGGAAAGCAGGATGACCCATTTAAAGGCGATGTTATCAATTCGTATAACGACGGACCTTTAGAAGATGGTTCCATCATGGGACCTTTTTACGAAATCGAAACTTCATCGCCGGCAGCCAACCTGCAGCCCGGCGAATCGATACGACACATGCAGTGTATGATTCATTTACAGGGAGATGAATATGAATTAAGTAAGATTGTTCACGAGCTGTTCGGTGTAGATATAGAAACAATTTCAATTCAACTAAACTAATTTTTTTAGATATAATCATCTTTCTAATAAAATGTAAAATCATGTCAAACAATTCTTTTTTTCAGTCTTTGAAAGCTATTTGCGCTGCAATATGCTTTCTGACGGGAATTTCTGTTTATTCAGAAGTTCCGGCCTTTGATAGCGATAAACCCGCTACCAGTTTCAGTGCTACTTATTCACAGGTATTTAATACCTGGAATGGTACCGTGTTTTATAATCAATGGGACGCAGTGGATTTAAACACATTTACCTCCGCCGATGTAGCAGGGGGCTATTTACAGTTTGTATGGCCAGCTAAGCGCATTCTTCGTTCAAAAACCACCATCATTACTCCTTATGTTTTCTCAGGGGTTATCGATTGGTCAGCTGGCTCAGGCCGTGGTGGAATGATTGTGAGAGCAAAAGCCACAGGAAATGTAGAGTCACTGCAGGAACCTGCGATTTCCGATCCGGGATTTAACCGGGAGGGTATTGCATTTTATCCCAGTGATGATGGACAAAACATGGTTGTTCAATTTTCCGGCGTTGACAATGGATATGGACTTACAACTCTCACTAAAATAAATGTTCCAAAGCCTGTAGGTGTCACCACGCTCTTTAGTGATCAGGGGACTATCCGTATAGAAGATTTTGGCACCTCTCTTTATGTGTATTACAGAGGAGCACGCTACATTCGTATCGACCTTGGTGGTTTAACAGGTGGCGTTTATACTTCGGGTACTGTATATGATGCCGATATGGTAAGTAAGGGTACTTTTACAGGGATGGAAGTTGAAACCTTAGGTAAAGTAGCTATTGCCCAACGGGATGCTGCCATGAGACTTTACAGTGCAGAGATCCAGATGCCGGTAGCCCAGACTCCGCCTGATGCACCTACCGATGTTGTGGCTACAGGAGGAGATGCTTATGCTTCGGTTTCGTTTTCGGCTCCTGCCAACGATGGAGGTTCGGCTATCTTAGACTATACGGTAACTTCTTCTCCCGGTGGACTTACAGCTACGGGTACTTCAAGTCCCCTGATTGTTGCCGGATTAACCAATGGTACCAGTTATACCTTTACGGTAACAGCTCGCAATACTTCAGGAAGTAGCGTTGCCAGTTCTGCTTCAAATGCAGTCGTTCCTGCGGCTAATACAGCTTTTGACAGCGATAAGTCCTCCACCAGCTGGACAAGCCGCTACAACCAAACCTTGGATGCAGCCACCGACCTTGGGGTGTTCAACACGCAGTGGGAACCCTGGGCCTTCACAGCATCCGCTGCCGATTTTGCCAATGGTTATTTTCAATTTGTTTGGGTGGAAAAACGTGTGCTTCGTTCACAAACCGACTATACTCCACCTTATCGTTTAACAACCGATGTTGATTACGATGCACCGCAGGGATTTGGAGGAGGTGTTGTCCTGCGTGTAGACGCCGCTTCTACCACCCTGGAAGATATGCAAAATCCGGGAGCTGACGGAGGATTTAACAGTGAAGGTATTGTAATTTATCCCAGCATTGACGGACTGAATATGGTTGTTCAGTTTTCGGGAACGTATAGTGGCGCTACAACCCCAATCACTAAGATATTAGTTCCCAAACCGGCAGTAGTGGGCAACCTGCATTCCAGAGCTACCATTAGTGTTGAAGACTTTGGAACGTCCATTTATGTCTATTACAATGGATTCCGCTATATCCGTATCGACCTGGGAGGGTTAACGGGCAGCAACTATACTTCGGGTACCGTTTACGATGCTAATATGGTAAGCAAAGGCACCTTTACAGGTATGGAAGTAGCCGACAAAGGCAGGGTAGGGTATGCAGCACGTGTATTTGATTTTAAAATTTACAGTGCTCAGGTGGAAATTCCAAAGAACGTTTCGGTGTCTTCAGCTACCAATGTTTCATCTCTACTTTTAACTTCTGAAAGTGATATTACTGTTACAGCCAATAAACTAACAATCAATGCTCCGGCAACTGTGAACAGTATTACTGTTGCACCCGGTGCACAACTGGAGTTAACTTCTGGCAATACGCTTACTGCGGCGACTGTTACCCTCCTAAGCGATGCCACCGGTACCGCCACTTTAGTCGATAATACCACCTCTTCTCCGCAGGCTGTAACTGCCACCGTTCAGCAATACGTGGAAGCCGGTCGTAACTGGTACATGTCCATTCCGTTGGCATCAGGTGCAAGCTCCCTGCTCAACAGGGGTGCTTCGGTGGTGTGTTTCGATGAACCCAGCGGAAACTGGGTAGCACCTGCAGAAAATACACTGCTGAAAATGCGTGGCTATATTCAGGTGGCTACTCCGGCTCAGGGAACAACCGGAACAGTCGATTTTACCGGCGTGGTAAATACCGGAGCTCAGTCCATCAATTTAACCCGTACCGAAGGAAAGAGTGGATTCAACTTAGTGGGAAATCCCTATCCTTCCTACCTCGATTGGAATGCAGTGACAAAAACCAATGTGTCGAACACGATGTGGTACCGCACCAAAGAGGGCAGTGTTTATAAATTCTACACTTATGTAGCCAACGAAGGGGCAGGAGTGGGCTCACCGGCAACCGTGACGAATAAAATTCCGCCTATGCAGGCCTTCTGGGTACGGGTGAACACCGTTGGATCAGGAAGTATAGCTGTGGATAATACCATGCGCTCGCACAAGGACGTGTCGGGTAATATCCTGAAAGCACCAGCTCAAGCAGCCCAACAACTGTTGCGTCTGCAGGTGTCGAATGGTGTGAATACCGACGAAACAGTGCTGTATTTCAATGCCAGTGCATCGAACGACTTCGATTCCTACGATGCACAAAAGCGCAGCCATGGCGAACCAGGTGTGCCTGAAATCTTTACGCAGGCGGGCACTGAGCAACTCGTAATCAACGGATTGAAACAGGTAGTCTATAACACCGAAATTCCAATTGGTTTCAGTACTGCACAGGCTAATAACTTTAGCATTACAGCCAACGAAATCTCCAATTTTGAAGAAGGAACCCGCATTATCCTGATTGACAAACAGAATCCCGCTGTAGAAACCGACCTCACCGAAGGAGCTGTGTTTAACTTCAGCGCACCGGTAACCACTGCCACTACCGATCGGTTTAGCCTGTTTTTCCGTGCGCCGGGTGCAACAACTGCCATCGATAACTCAGCTCCAGCCTTTTCAACGGTAATGGTGAATGCATCAAATCAGATGGTGGTAGAATCGTCGGAGCCGGTTCAGGTGACAGTGTACAACCTCATGGGAAGGAAACTGTACGATAATCAACTCAACTCTCCGAAGACTACGCTTCAACCCACATTTGAACCAGGAGTTTACTTTGTATCCTTCACCGTTTCAGGTCAAAAGAGTGTAATTCAAAAAGTAATCATCCGATAAAAAAGCACGAATATGAAAACTTCAGATAAAATGTTAGACAAGCAGGAATACAATAGTCCTGAAATTAGATGCGTGGAACTGGACGTAGCCATATCGCTGGCTTTAGAGTCAGAACCTCCAATTGGTCCCGGAGAAGACCTGTACATGTCTGTGCAAAGTGATCCGTTTGCAATTGACTAAAGGGTAATTGCTTATCGAATAAACTATAGCAGTTAAATGAAAAGATGCTGACTCAGCTTTAAAAAAGCATTGAGTCAGCATCTTCATTTTTTATAAAATTGGAACTTATTCCACCCCAAACCGATACACGCAGTATTCTTCATACCGCTCGCCCGGCCTTAATACCGAGCTGGGGAAATGCGCAATATTCGGCGAATTAGGGAAATTCTGGGTTTCTAAACAAATGGAATCCTGCTCTGCATAGCTTTTTCCATACTTGCCGGGCTGTAGTTCCACCCAGTTGGCCGTATATACCTGTACGCCCGGCTGTGTGGTAAGCACATCCATTTTACGACCACTTACCGGCTCGTAAAGGGTGGCTGCCAGGGCCAGCTCACGGGGCTGCTGCTTGCGGATCGTCCAGTTGTTGTCGATGCCTCTGCCGGCGACGTATTCGGGCGCGTCAATCACGCTGTCGATTACTATCGGCTTGCGGAAATCGAAAGGCGAATTGTCAACGGGACGAATCTCGCCGGTAGGTGAAGCGGTGTCATCCAATACGGTATGGAAGTCGGCATTAATCTGCAGGATGTGGTCGCGTACGGTTCCGTTGCCGGCTCCCTTCAGGTTGAAGTAGGAGTGGTTGGTGAGACCAATCACTGTGGGCTTGTCGGTTTCGGCTTCGTACCGAATTTTCAACTCATTGTCGTCGGTGAGGGTATAGGTCACACAGCAATCGAGCGTACCGGGAAAGCCTTCTTCTCCATCGGGCGACTTGTAGTTCATGCAGATCTCGTTGTCCGAAAGTTCTAGTACTTCCC
>JAVFAG010000115.1:0-7607 GCA_034002585.1 Paludibacter sp. | reverse complement strand
TGCTTTCGCTGCCCGTTTTCAATATTACAGGTACGAAATAACAGCAGATGTTACGGCTGCGAATGGCGAAACACAACAAGGAAGTACATCGCTGATGATTGGTGAGCAATCGTTGATACTCTTCAGCACGGTTCCTGCTTTAATTGAAAAAAGCAGGAAACTACTTCCGGAAATAAAAATTGAAAACCTGAATGGAAAAACTGTTGATAAAACCGTTTTTTACGAATTGAACTATATTATCGACGATGGTAATTTAAATGAAGGAATGGAATGGCCCGGTAGCACCAATCTACCTACACTTTCAAAACTAGTCCACAAGGGCAATTTTCTTAGTTCAGATAGTCTCAAACTGGATGTAAGCAAGCTTAATTCAGGCAAATACCGGTTACAACTATACACCCTCGATGAAGTTGGCGACACCATAAAAGCTGAAAACCGATTTATCCTGTATGGTTTTACAGATAAGAAACCCGCAGTTTCCAGTTACACCTGGCTAACCGAAACCACCCTAACAGCTACACCGGGGCAGGCAATCAGCATTCCTTTTGGAACATCGCTGCGCCGGGCATGGGTACTGTACGAAGTAAATTATGGGAATAAACTAATTGAACAAAAATGGATGCGTCAATGCAATTCTATCCGAAAGTACAGAGTTTTGTTTGATGAAAATTATAAAGATGGTTTAACCGTTCGATTTACGATTGTGCATGCCGGAAAGGTGCATGTAAAAGAAGTGCTCATTAAAGCACCTGCTATGAAAAAAGAGCTTAAACCGCAATTAACCGTCTTTCGCGATAAACTTCGTCCGGGATCGGAAGAGCACTGGACCGTTGCTATTGCTAATGCAAACAAACAAAATGCTGAATTACTGGCAGGAATGTATGATGCAGCACTCGATCAGTTTGTACCGCTTCAGTGGCAGTTTTCACCTGTGTATACACCACCAGTACCACGAACAAGCAATTGGGCACTGCAAAACTGGTACTGGAGTAATGGCAGATGGCATTATCAGTATCCGTTTGCTGAAGAAACAGCCTATTCCATCGCCAATATTGATTTTTACGATGTACCTTCTACACTGGTAGCGGATAGAAATCCCATGCAAATTCGAATCAGGGGTATGAAAGCATCGAGCACCCGGGTTCCCGGCAACATTGAAGTAGAAGATGATAATGTTGTTTTTGCAATGGTTGAAAGTCCCGGTATGCCGGAGGAAGTTACACGTACCACTTTGCAGCTTCGGGAAAACTTCAACGAAACAGCCTTCTTCTATCCTCAATTACAGGCCGATACTTCCGGATTATTCCTTTTCAGCTTTACCTTACCCGAAAGTCTCACCCGTTGGAAGTTGAAACTACTGGCACATTCCCGCGATTTATTTAACGGCCAGTCGGAATACACTTTTGAAAGTCAAAAGGAACTGATGGTGAACATGAACCTACCTCGTTTTATCAGGCAGTCCGACAGCTGGGAATTACAGGTTTCGGTGGTGAATCTAACGAATCAGGCTGCTGACACCCGTGTTAAACTACATATTTTCAATCCTCTAACGGATGAACCTGTTGCCGGATTTTCTCCGGAAATAAAAACAATCCGGTTAGAAGCGAATGGTCAGCAAACCCTTAGCTGGAAGATACCGGCACTGCCCGCTTACGATTTGGTAGCTTGTCGTATCGAAGCACAAACAGCTGAATTTTCCGATGGTGAGCAGCGGTATTTGCCCATCCTGAGCGATCGAATGCTCGTAACCGAAAGTATTCCTTTTGCTGTGAAGGGCGAAACCACAGTGGAATTGACTGCTCTTCCGGAAGGTACTGAAGTGAAACAGCTAAGTCTGGAGTTTACTGCAAATCCTTCCTGGACTGCTTTGCAGGCTTTACCTTTATTGTCGGTACCCGAATCGGGAACAGCCATCGATTTGCTGGGAGCCTGGTATTCGAATACAGTTAGTTTGCAGGTAGTAAAAAGTAATCCTATACTGAAAAAAGTGATTCAGCAACTGTCGGCTCGGGGCTTAACAGAAGAAGCATGGATATCACAACTGGAAAAGAACGAGGATCTGAAGATGCTGGTGTTAAAGGAAACACCCTGGGTGCAGGCAGCTGCTGACCAAACACAGCAGCAACGCGAATTAATACGGTTGCTCAACGAACAGCAATTGCAAAACGATGCACGTAAGTACCTGAAAGAGTTGAGTACCTTACAAAATTCATCCGGTGGTTTTTCGTGGATGGCAGGTATGCCTGAAAGTCGTTACATTACCCAGCTGGTTGCTGAAAAACTGCAACGGATGGCATCCGAAAGTGTATTTCAAAACGATATAGTTGGAATACTGAATCGTGCATTGGTTTACCTGGATGCCTGCATGGTCAGCGATTACGAGCAGTTAAAGAAAGCTGACAAGAAATTCACAGAACGCAAAACCATTACAACCCTTCAGCTTCATTATTTAACCTTACGGTCAGCATTTCCTGAATTAGAAGTTTCTAAATCTGTTTTTGAAGCTTATTTGTATTATTCGAATCAAATCTGCACGTACAGACATAGCTTCAGCATCTATGAAAAAGCACTGGCAGCACAGTTTTTTCACCGTACCGGGCAATCGACCTATACTCATCAAATGCTTCAATCCCTGCGTGAATTAGCCGTGAACGACCCACTAAAAGGAATGTACTGGCCACGATTGAAGTCAGGCTGGTTGTGGAACGAGCGTCCGCTGAGCATTCATACACGAATATTAGAAGCCTTTACAGAGATTCAGAGCAAAAGTAACAAGCAAGCTGAAATTAACATCGCAGCGACTTCGCAACGCAAGCTTTCGCAAAACAATCGTATCGCTACCAACACCAGCGATACAGAAGCAATGAAACTGTGGTTACTGAATCAAAAACAAACCACTCACTGGGACAACAGGTTAACCACCCTGGAAGCGGTAATGGCCATACTTACTACCGGTGAGTCCCTGTTGAGTCAATCACCTGAATACCGGTTTATCGTCAGGACGACAGATTTCCAACAGCCATTGTTGGAGTTGAAAACAGAAAATGCAATCCCCGGAAGCGGTTATTTCCATCAGTCTTTACCGTTAAATACCTGTGCTTTAATAACCGAATCAATTCCATCAGCAGGCTCCACTACCTACCAGCCAGATTCAACAAACGACCAGGATAGTGATAAAACGGGCAGCGTGAATTCCCGGGGTGCAGTGTATCGTCAGTATTTTCAGGACAGAGATAAAAGCCAACAAACCGGCAAAGAGCTGAAGGTGGAACGTCGCTATTATCTGCAAAAGATAGAAGAAGGAGTATCAACACTAACAGAATTAGAAGCAGGTATACAAGTACAACCCGGTGATAAACTTATCAGTCGCATAGTGCTGAACGTGGAAAACGATTACGATTTTGTTGTTTTGCGTGACACCAAAGCAGCTTCGCTCGAAGCGGTTTCTCCTCTCTCAGGCAATGTGTTTAAAGATGGTTTGCTGTACTACCGTAATCCCGGTGATGTATCGACTAGCTATTTTTTCCATCATTTACCACGAGGAAATTACGTACTTGAAGAAAGCTATTATCTGACTCATACAGGAGATTTCAGTGCTGGTCTTGCAGAAATTCAATGTTTGTATGCACCTGAATATGGCGGAAAGAGTGCCGGAACAAGGATAAACAGTGCAATAGATAAAAAATGATTCAACTTGTAAAAAGGTGAAAATTGTTGAAAGCTTTTTTACAAATTGCTTCCTGCTTTAGCAAAAAAGTATGTATCTTTGTCAGCAGTGAAACAACAATGTTTTACACACAATAAACCAACAAACCTTTCGGTATCAATTGTTTACAAAATTTAACAAACACAATGAAAGAACAAAAAATGGAAGAAGTAAAAAAACCATCGGCCGAAAAATTAAAAGCATTGCAGCTGGCCATGGACAAGATTGACAAAGATCACGGACGTGGAACCATCATGAAGATGGGTGACAACAAGGTAGAAGAAGTTGCGGTTATTTCAACCGGTTCAATCGGTCTGAACGCAGCGCTGGGAGTTGGAGGATATCCACGTGGACGAGTAATTGAGATATACGGTCCCGAATCGTCGGGTAAGACTACCCTGGCCATTCATGCCATAGCAGAAGCGCAGAAAGCAGGAGGCATAGCAGCTATTATTGATGCGGAACATGCTTTCGACCGATTTTACGCAGAAAAATTGGGGGTGAACACTGACGAGCTGCTTATTTCACAGCCCGATAATGGCGAGCAGGCGCTGGAAGTAGCCGATCAGCTGATTCGTTCATCGGCAGTAGATATCGTAGTGATTGACTCTGTAGCTGCATTGACACCTAAGGCAGAGTTGGAAGGTGACATGGGAGATTCGAAAATGGGTTTGCAGGCCCGTCTGATGTCGCAGGCACTCCGTAAACTCACTGCCAACATCAACAAAACCAACACAACCTGTATTTTCATCAATCAGTTGCGTGAAAAAATCGGTGTTATGTTTGGGAATCCCGAAACAACTACCGGAGGTAATGCTCTGAAATTCTATGCTTCGGTGCGTCTGGACATTCGTCGTGTTTCGCAGTTAAAAGAAGGCGATGAAGCCGTTGGTAACCAGACACGTGTCAAAGTTGTGAAGAATAAAGTGGCGCCACCCTTCCGCAAAGCCGAATTCGATATTATGTTTGGTGAAGGTATTTCCAAAACCGGTGAGATTCTGGATCTGGGTGTAGAATATGGTATTGTGAAGAAAAGCGGTTCGTGGTTCAGTTATGGCGACACCAAGCTTGCACAGGGACGTGATGCATCCAAGGCTGTTATCCGCGATAATCCCGAGCTTGCCGCCGAGCTGGAAACAAAAATCATGGAAGCTATACGCAATAAATAAGTTGGTTAAGAAAATGGGTTAATGATTACTTGTGAAAAAGCATCATTAACCCATTTAATATTTCATAAGCTTAACACTTATCCTAAGAAACTTTTCAGAAGCTTGCTGCGGGAATGTGGTTTGAGCTTACGAATGGCCTTTTCCTTGATTTGGCGAACACGTTCGCGGGTCAATCCAAATTCATCACCAATTTCTTCCAGCGTCATTTCAGGAACACCCAACCCAAAGAATTTTTTTACGATATCGCGTTCGCGATCCGAAAGCGCATTTTCCAGTACACGTTCAATTTCCTTGGACAGAGATTCGTTCATCAATACCCGGTCGGCATTGGGAGAATCATCGTTAATCATCACATCGAGCAGACTGTTGTCCTCACCTTCAACAAAAGGAGCGTCCACCGATATATGACGTCCCGAAACCTTCATGGTATCGGCAATTTTATCCACAGGAATATCCAGTTGTTCAGCGAGCTCTTCAGCCGACGGACGACGTTCGTTTTCCTGCTCAAATTTCGAGAAAGCCTTGTTGATCTTATTCAGAGAACCCACCTGGTTGAGTGGCAAACGAACGATACGCGATTGTTCAGCAAGAGCCTGCAAAATCGACTGACGAATCCACCATACAGCATACGAGATGAACTTGAAACCACGGGTTTCATCGAATTTCTCTGCCGCTTTAATTAATCCCAGGTTTCCTTCGTTGATCAGGTCGGGCAAACTAAGCCCCTGATTTTGGTATTGTTTTGCAACAGAAACAACAAAACGGAGATTGGCACGGGTCAGCTTTTCGAGTGCAATGCGATCGCCGTTGCGAATGCGTTGAGCCAGTTCCACTTCCTCTTCAACAGTAATAAGATCTTCACGACCAATCTCTTGCAGATATTTATCCAGTGAAGCACTCTCCCTGTTGGTAATTGACTTAGTAATTTTTAGTTGTCTCATTTCTCTTCTGAAAATTAGCGTGCAAAATTAGTAAAAATAATCGACATACCCAAACCCGAAAGACTGTTGTATATCATGTAAAATCCTATTAACAACGAAAATATAACACTTTTAGTACACCTCACTAACTGAAACGTTTCATTCGGTAAAAAGTTTTATTCTGTTAATAAGATTCTGTAATGAAAATCAGTCTCCCGCTAGTAACAGGAGACTGACACCTTAACTACACTAATACCTAAAAAAACTATACCTTAAATTTATGAAACAACTGCTTAATTAGTAAGTGGTATGGCGAAATAAGCCGTTTTGCCGTTTGGATAAAATCCACTGATCCACAATACTTTGTTTTCTTCAGCATTCTCAGCCACCGATTCCATTGCTGTTTTAATATCTTCTTCGCTACTCATTTTCAGATTATTAATCTTTAAAATGATATAGCCAGCTTTGATACCTGCATCTGCAAATTTTCCTCTGCTAACCGATTTCACTTCCACTCCGTAATCAATTCCAAATTTAGATTTCACTTTATCATCCACCGATTTAAAGCTTGCTCCCAACAGGTCAATACTCAAATCGGAAGTTACAGTAGAAGTTGTACCCTGGCGGTTTTTCAATTCAGCTTTTAATTTCAGCGTTTTATTATCACGAACCACATCCACGGTCACTTTATCGCCCGGACTGTAGCGACCAATTTGCTCCTGAAGTTCAGCTACTGTTTTTACTGCAACCCCATTCACTGCTGTAATTACGTCACCTTCCTTTATACCTGCCTTTTCAGCAGCGCTTTGAGAAGCAACACCTGCAACATAAGCTCCGGATAATAGTTTAATGTTTTTCTCCTTTGCCAGTTCAGAAGTCAATTCACCCAGACTTACACCCAAAACAGCACGTTGAACCACTCCGAAACGACGGAAATCGGAAACTACTTTTTGGACGATGGAGGCAGGAACAGCGAAAGAGTATCCGGCATAAGCACCTGTTGATGAGGCTATTGCCGTATTAATTCCAACAAGTTCACCCTTCGTATTTACCAATGCACCCCCGCTATTACCGGGATTTACCGCAGCATCGGTTTGAATAAATGATTCGATGGGCATTGCAGAATTCAGAATATTGATGCTACGGGCTTTGGCACTTACAATCCCAGCAGTAACCGTTGAGGTTAAATTGAAAGGATTTCCCACTGCCAGCACCCATTCGCCAATCCGAAGCGAGTCGGAACTACCAAAAATGACGTAAGGAAGTCCCTTTTCTTCAATTTTCAAAAGGGCAATATCTGTATTAGGATCTGCACCCACAACCTTGGCAGTGAAGGACCGCTTATCATTCAACACCACTTCAATTTCTTTTGACTTATCTATTACGTGGTTGTTGGTTACGATATAACCATCTTCCGAAATAATAACACCTGATCCGGCACCTTCACGAATCTGAGGTTGCTGTTGCTGACGAAACTGCGGCCCAAAAAAGTACTCAAAAAATGGATCGCCACCCCGAAAGCCCTGTGGTTGAACTTCCGCTTTCACTTTTACGTGAACCACTGCATTGACTGTTAATTCAGCTGCAACCGTAAAATCGGTATCAACCGAACGGGAAACGTTACGGAAATTGGCATAACTTGCAGGTATTGGCTGATTAGAAAAGCCTGTACTATCAGCCGAAGAAGACTTTATGACCCGGTTAACGATAACATTGGTTGCCACGGTTACACCCACGATTAACAAAACAAGGCCCGCAAAATTTACTAATTTGTTTGTTCTCATATGCAATTATTTAAGTTGTACTTCATAA
>JAVFAG010000114.1:0-7686 GCA_034002585.1 Paludibacter sp. | reverse complement strand
TAACTTTGTCAACTAAAAATTAATCCATTTAAGGGTTGTTTTTTATCTGAGAGGCTCTTCCTCGTAATCAGTTGGATTTACCCACCCGGTTTTGGTTTTTATACTTTTATCTCCTTTCATGTACTTTTCATATAAATTATGATAAAGCTCATTAAAGAAAGGATAGCGGTCGAACACATCTCCATTGTCGGTTAGTCGGGGATCATTCTGGCTTTTCAGCTCATCGAACAGAATCTTTTTCATCTTTTTCCTGCGTTCGTTGTAGGCTGGTTGATCTGCCAAATTTATCAAACAGTGACGATCGACACTGATGTGATACAAATGCTCCTGAGGAAGTTTTCCGAAGTTGAGTTTCCAATACTGACTGTCGATGCCCTGCCGGCGGAGGTTTAGAATGTTGGATTTTGTAGGTGAGCCGTCAGTATTCAGGTAACCCGTTTCGGGATCTCCGGCCGGCCAAAGCTCAGGCTTAAAATGAAAACTGTACAGAAAGCCATCCATGATGATGGAACGTATTGGGTATCCCTGGTTTGCTGGTCTGCCTGCATCGTGCCGCTCCTGACCTAAAATAGTATAGCTGCGGTCGTGTTTCTCCTGGTTTTTAAACACGTCCATCAGGCTCTTGCCCGGACTTGGCTCCATTCCTGTTTCCTGCCATTTTAATCCTGCTGCTTCGATAAGAGTGGGCGCTATATCCACAAAATTCACATATCCCTCTTCCGTCCTGCCTTTTTCATTAATCCCTTTTGGCCACATCACCGCAAATGGCATGTGGTTCGAACTTTCGTACTGTAAGCCTTTACTTCTGGGGAATGGCATCCCGTTGTCGGATGTCACAATTATGATGGTGTTATCCAACTCTCCCCGTTTGGTTAGCATATTAATCATTTTATCCAATTGCTTATCGAGGTATTCAATCTCAAATGCATAATCGAGCATATCCATTCTCACAGTATCGTTGTCGGGCCAATAGGAGGGTAGGTTGTCGATGTCAGACATTTTCATGCCGCCGATGCCAGCTCCTGTTCCGTATTCGTAAGGGCGGTGTGGCTCATGACAACCAAACCAAAACGACCAGGGATTTCCTTCCTTGTTGCTGTTTAAAAAGGCCTCGAAATTAGCAGCATAGTCAACGTTGGCAATTTGTTTTGATGGTGGGGTGGTTCGAATAGCATTGTACTTTTTCCCGGTTAACTCCCGTTCTTTTCCGTTCACAATTCCGGGATTGCCCGGTGCCCAGCCTTTGCCGGTGTAGCCAACCCTGTAGTTGTTGTTACCCAACACCTCCATAAAAGTGGTGTATTTAGCTGAAGGCCAGATGGAAATATGGTTCCCTATCTCTTCCAGTTGCCAGGAATGACGTCCGGTAAGTACCGATGCCCTGGAGGGAGCACTTTTAGCATTGGAAGTATAGGTATTGATAAAATTGATGCCATTGGCAGCTACATAGTCATAAGCAGGCGTTTTTACCCATTTTGAACCATTGGCACTGAAATGCGCAAAGGCTGCATCATCGGCTATACAGAACAAAATATTGGGTCTGTTCTCTTTTCCGGAGTTTTTCGGGCTATCAGCCAGGACAAGGTTTCCTGTTACTAAACCCGCTGTCAATAGGTAGTTTGCTGTAATTTTCATTTCGATGGTATAATAGGATATCAACTTTAACAAATGCTTGTGCTATTCAGGATCGTTAAACTTCCTTCATTCTGTGATTGAATTCTCTTTGATAACAACATTCTGACATTTTTTTGTTACAAAAGCCTGTTTCTTATTGTTAAAGGGCGGATAATTCTTGTTTAACAGGATGGTATTACCGGTAATGGTCAGATTTTCCACTCTATCGGCATCCACAATATTGTAGTGAAATGTATTGATCGTGTTATTTCTGAAAACAATATTCTTGTCGAAGAGGATTGTCGGATCAAACCGGGAGTTGAGTCTTGGTGAAATAAACAAGATGGACTGACTCCCTCCTCCCAGCGTGCAGTTTTCAAAATGATTGTTTTCGATCATGACATTGTCGACCGCACCTGATTCATACCACTGCATAGCTTCGCCCCTGATCAGAATAGATGCCATCATGGATTGAAAATAATTGTTACGAATCTCAATTTTACCCGGCGTTTTTAAAACGATATTTCGTGCCCGGTGATTTCTGATGGTGCAATTTTGAACTACAAAGGTGTGCGGATTGAAAGTTTTATTCTCTACCAGATCTCCTTTTTTAATATTCCCGGCTAACTTGCGTTGAACTGTCAATTCGTATAGAGTATCGCTTATTTTGCGCACATCAGTAAGGGTATTCAGGTTTGATCGGGTGGGGTCGGGGGCACTGAGTATCCAGATTTTTTCACCTGGTTTTGCAAAAACAAATCCGGCCTGCTGAAAATGTTTTAAACTGGCAACAAAGCGCTTTGAGTCGATCACAGAGTCGATTTCCATATAGGTTCCGTGTACATTGGTGCCATCATCGAGCATGTTTTCAAACAGGCAGTTGTCCATCAGGATACTACCTTTGCAATTGGCAAAGTGAGTAGCATCGGCAGTTGTACTTATATAGCGATTTGTTCCCGCTCTTAATTTTATATTTGTTTTCCGGAGGATCATGTTTTCTGATCTTTCTCCCAAAAAACCCATTCCCGGTGCGTGATAAATGTTAATATTGTACAGTTCGATATTTTTTGAATCGATTGCATGAAATGCAGGTCCATATCTGTTAGTACCCATGTGGCCTTTCATTATAAAAACCGAATTCAAAGGAGGGTAATCTTTGAGTTTTTGTGTGAATTTGAGGCTTTTGTCGGGCATCGTAGTTACCTTAACCGGTCTTTCGCCGTGATAATCATACTTATTAGCACCGTAAACAGGTGATTTGGTTTTCTTGTCGAAAGCAATACTCTCACCCGGATTCCAGAATGTGGTTACATTTTCAGCAACTGGAAAACCAATCTGTCCGTTTTGGCATTCGTATGAAAATCCCTCATCATACATTTTTAAGGTAAACCATCCTTCTTTTGCATTCGTACTCAGTACTTCCCCTTGAATATAGAAAGGAATCTCCCAGTCAATGCTAAAGTTCATTAGTTTTACATTCGTGGAATACTCGATTAAGAAAGGAATAATTTCGCCATGAAATATAAACTCTGAACCCATTCCATCAATTGTAATGTTTTTTAATCCACTTAAGTTGAAAGCGATGTTTTTAGTGCCGTTGTCATGGTTCGTGATGTAATGGAACTTACTTATTGCTTTTGTGGCGAAAAAATGATACCGCCCTTTGGGAAAAACAATTACTGCAGATTGGTTATTCAATGACGAAATTACGTTGTTTACAGTTTCTGTAATATCATCCCCACTTGAAATTCCGTATTCGTAAAGTAAGATTCTTTTAGGTTCCCCTGCATGCAACTGGTTCTGAACGCAAGCTGCCTGCATTAGAATTAACAGTATCAGATAGTGTAGTCTCATTTTCCGGAGTTTTTCATCTTCTTTTTACTGCTTTCCTGTCAGTTTTTGAATGTATTTCACCATCAGCGGAAATGCAGGGGGTTCCATATCGTGACCATATCCCTGTAATTCATGTAAAATAATCTTTTGATGTCCCACGAGTTTCATCATTCGATATAAATATGCATTTTCTTCATAACGTCCGATATATTCGAGTTCCCGATCACCCGTGATTAACAAAACAGGTGGAGCATCGCCCCGGACATGATACAGGGGGGCCATGTCGTCGATAACAGGCTGTTTGTCACTGATACCACGTTCTTTTCTGATGGTGAAATGAGTAATTGTTTGTCCACTGAGAGGTATTAATGCTGCAATCCGGTTTGCATCGATGCTATGTTTGCCGAGCCAGCGTTTATCCAGACCAACCATCAGTGTCAGGTATGCACCTGCCGAATGACCACTGACAAAAATTTTATCAGGGTTGCCACCGTATTCAGCAATATTATCGAATGTCCAGGCTACTGCAGCCGCGGCATCTTCAATATATTTCGGGGCATGAACATGCGGGTGCAACCTGTAGTTAATGCCTACAATACAGAAACCCTTGTTCTTTAACATCTCTGGCAGCTGCTGATCACCGTAGGTCAGTCCGCCTCCATGAATCCAAACGATTGTTGCAAAATCTTTTCTGTTTTTTGGATAATAGATATCCATTACACATTGTTTTGATACATATGTATCATTTTTGCTCACCGAATCAGGATAATAAGACAAATTCCGGATAATCCCGTATTCAATTTCCTGAGCAGGTAATGCAATAAACGCACTAAAAATGATAAACACAACTATTGCTATTCTACGTGTTAACATAAGCTTGAAATTATGGATGAATAATGGTAACTTTCAAGGGGTTTTTTATTGCATAATGAGCCGATTTTCTGGCTAAAACAGCGTCACGTTCCGAAACGCCAACAGGTTTAAACCGGTTTCTTAGTACAGACTTTCCTGTAAACACTTCGAACCAGACACATGCTGCAGTATAGCGTCCCAGGCCGGTGCTTAAATGAAATCCATCCCGGCAAAAATAATCGCAAATGATGGTATTCCTTCCATTCTGGATGGCAGATCCCGAAGGTATGATGATATCTATCCCCGTAGTTTCAGCGACTTTCTGCACGGTAGTAGATATTGCATGATACATTTGAAGTTGATCCCGATTGTAGTTATTAAAACCGGGGTGAGTTGAGTTGTTGGCATAAGCCCAAACCTGATGCAGGGCAAATTTTACTTTACGGTTTGTAGCGTATTGCCTCACATAGTTACCGAGATCGGTAATATAGGGGAAATAAGTATTGTATAATCCTGCAAAATGACTTACCTGCTGAAATGTAACATAATCCCAAACTTCATCCTGTAAGCACTGTTTAAGTGTACGGTTCATAAACAGGGTTGAATCGCCGTTCACTATCTTATGATATGCGTACAGAGTCGAATCGCCCAATGCGTTATACCAGTGGCGTTCCAGTGAGCATCCCCCGATATTACAGTTGCCAATTATCAGTTTTATATTGGCAGCTTCAGCCAAATCGTCGAGATAGGCTTCAGCTGCATCAACAGAGAAGCTGTTTCCTATTGCCAGTATACGGATTGTTTTGCCGGCATAAATTTCAGCACTGCAAAGTATCTGGAAGACAAATAGCGCCAGCATTATTCTTCTGTAAAACATTCCCGGGTAAATTTTAATACGTTACGTTTGCGGATTTCTCTGTAATTGTATCCAGTTTAACTTCGAAAGCTTTATTCCGTTTATTATGATTGCCTGAAATCACCACATTATGTGAATATTGAATATTAATAACCGGCTCCTCTTTCCATTTTTGATAGGTAGTCGACTCTTCAATGGTATTATTTATAAACTGAAGATTATCAACCGAAACGGCCTTCAACAGTCCATCTCCAAATGTTTTGAAGGTATTATTCTCAATGATAATATTGCGTTCGTATGCCTTTTCGGGGTTTAACTCTTCAATACGGGGATTGACTCTGATGGTTACGTGTGGAGCACCTCCTCCGTATGCACCATCCAGAAAGGTGTTGTTTCGAATGGTAACATCTCTCACTGCACCACTTTCGAACCAGTGTTCCATGTCGCCTTCAAACAATATCCCTGTCATTTGCGATGAGAATGTGTTTCCTTCAATCAGAACTTTTTCCGGTGAACTAATTAAAATGCTTCGGGCACGGTTGTTTCGAACGATATTGTTCCTGAAAATAAATTCGGGATACCAGTCGGTGTTTTCCAGTCCATCACCCATTCCGATGATACCTTTGATGGGTTGATCGAACCTGAATTTTGAATATTGATGATTAATAACCGTCACATCCGTTATCTTCACTTTCGATTTTGGAAGTAAGTCGCGTCCTCCTACAACCTGCACACTGTCACCAGCTTCGGCAAATTTAAATCCGTATTGCTGACGATGACTCAACCGGGCTATAACCGTATAGTCATCCACCAAATGTTCCACTTTTGTATAGGTGCCGTGCATATTACAGGCATCATCAAGCATATTTTCGAATAAACAATTTTCGATGATTACTTTTCCCTTACAGTTGGAAAAATGAGTAGCATCAGCCATTGTAGAAAGTATTCTATTCGCACCCGGACGTCGCATAACGTTAACCCTGTTGAGATGTACATTCTCTGTTTTTTCAACAATAACACCCATGCCTCCGGCATGATAGATATTTACGCCCGACATTTCTACATTCTTTGAATCGGTAAGGTGAAAGGCCGGACTATGCCGGTTGGACCCAAAATAACCCTTAAAGGTAATGATGCTACCAACAGGAGGTGGCTTCTTAACAAATTTTGCTTTCATACGAACCACATCCTTATTTATTTTTGTAACATGGATGTCCATATTGTTGGGCCTGGGTATGGTATGCCAATCATCGTTACGATACTGTACGGCTTTGGTTACAGGGTTAAAGCAAATGTTTTCACCCAGAAAGGACTCTTCCCATCCTTCTCCTTTAATTATCATTCTGTTTCCCTGAATGGCGTAATTGTTGAACCCCGGTGTTAGTTGAATGTCGATCGACGAATTAGCCGTGTTGGATTCAAGCACTTTGCCTTCTATATAAAATGGGACTTCCCAGTCGATATTCACATTGTTGATTTTAATGTTGGTGCTTTTTTCGATCAAAAATGGAATTATTTGTCCGTGAAAGATAAAATCCGAACCGTTTCCATCAATCTCAATATTCTGCATGTTGATGAGTGGAAATGCAAAATACCGGTAGCCATTATCGTGATTGGTAACTGCATGGTATTTACCGTAGGCCTGAGTAGGCCAGAAATGGTAGGTGCCTTTTGGAAAAACCAGTTTGAAATTTCCCCAGCGATAATTGTCCGAACTTAGTAGCTTATAAATATACGGTGTAATATCGGTTTTATAGGCTGCTAATTCGAACTCGTTTAGTTGAATTACCCTTTTTTCTGCCACAGCATAGAGCATAATCAAAGAGGCCAGTGCGCTGAATAGAATTCTTTTTGCTATCATTTTAATATGTTACATTATTATTTGAGTTCTATAGTATCTATTTTACTATAATCACCTCTCACTATATTGAACTCTTTGATTAATTTTTGAAGTGTTTTAGAATATCTCTTAGCCAAGTTGTTTGTTTGACCTATGTCCTTCTTTAGATTATACAACTGATATTCGGGTGAAGTGCCAATTTCAATTTTGACTTCCTCTAAAAATGGATTACCGGGGTAGGGGGGTATCATGAGCCAATCACCCCATCGGAATGCGGTCTTTGTGTTGGCTTCAATTACTAAACTTTTTCTTCCTTTTTGTGATTTTCCCAAAAAAGTACTTAAGAGTTCCTGGCTGTCAGTCGGTTCGATTTTAGTACCCACCAGTTTGGCCAGTGATTCCAGTAAATCGATCTGACAAATGAGCGCATCTGATACCTTTGGTTCAATTTTACCCTCCCAGTAGGTGAAAAAAGGAACGCGTGTACCAGCTTCGAACAAACTGTATTTTCCTCCCCTCAATGGTCCGTTAGGTTGATGATTGCCCAGTTTTTCTACAGCATCGTCGTAATATCCATCATTTAATACTGCTCCATTGTCGCTTGAAAAAATAATTAATGTGTTCTCAAGCACTCCTTCCTGCCGGAGTGTCTTGATAAACTCCCCCACACACCAGTCAGCTTCAAGAATTA
>JAVFAG010000113.1:6007-7812 GCA_034002585.1 Paludibacter sp. | reverse complement strand
CTCCTTTCTTATTTCGTTGCTTTTAATGCAGCGTTCCTGTTTACAGGTTGTTCGTTATCAGACGATATAGCGGCTATAACTGAGTCGCTGGATAGTTTGAAAATAAGTGTTGGTACACCACGATTCAATACGGGTGTGAATATTGTTTTTGTAGATGCTAAAACAAAAAAACTCATTGAATCGAAGTCGATAACGGTTAGTGTAAACGGACAAGACGCAAGTTCTGTTTATAATAACATTGGAGGGAAAGAGTCTCCCTATATCCGGAAATGGGGGATGCTCGATTTAATTATCGATCCTCATAAGATTGATTCAGCAACACTGAGAGAGAAACCCTTGTATTTTTTAATAAGTGCCACCATTGATGGTTACATGCCGGCTGATAAGCCAATTTTAATTTCCGAAGTAGGCAAGCAAAGGGTTATCGTGGAGATGATTAACGACCAGGCTCCTCCCGAAGGAGTTAGCATACAGAAATTTGAAAATGTGTTTACTACAGGAAATGATGGAAGAGTTACACAAAGTTCAGTAATTAATGTTTTTGCAAATCCTGCATCAAGTTCTGCAAACGGAAGAGCTGCTATTCGTTCCAACGAAGAAGCCTTGTTTTCGCTTGAAATACCTGAGGGGGTGGTATTGAAAGGATTCAATAATCAGGTACTTGTAGGTCAGGCATTTATTAGTGTTTACAATAGAGAATTCAGCCCTGATAATCAATCGTATATTGAAGAACCCAGAAAAATTAACAGAAATCCTAAGGCCAACGAGCAACATGGATTCGACCATTGGTATTTTCCCTTTGCTGAACGTCAGGTTATTATTACAATCTATGACAAAGATAAAGGTTGGAATAATGTTGCTTCAGTTGAGAACGGACATTTAAAGCTTACCACAGCTGTTCCGACCACTTTCTACAATCGGGAGACAAAGAAAGTTGTCGCAGAAAATGATATACTTGAAAAGACATATCCCTATTTGGATGTGAATTATTATGTTACTAAGTGGGATAAAGTGGCGAACGATACAGTAAAGAAAGTGAATGATAAGTTGTATTTGGTTGAGAAAGTGAACAAGAGGGAACAGTTGTATTGCTATTGGGGGTATGATAAACCAGTGTGTAACGACTGGCCATATTTTAATTTAGTTGGTAATTTCAAAACGAATCCCAACTTTTTAGTGGAAATGTACTCAGATGATTACAAAGTAGCAAGTTATGATGTCTCAGGTGTTATTTCTAATGAAACCAAGAGAGGGGTCGGATTTGGCTATCCTCCGTCAGGTACTGTAAAATATTTGTTTTTAAATTCGGAACAAAATGAGGATGTAATTCTTGAGTATACACCTAAAGAAATAATCCATAATTGTGACAGAGGCGAATTTACCATTAATGTAAAAGAAACACTTAAGCCTGGCGTTGAATTTATTAAACTCAATTTCGATGTGTCGGTATCTTCAAAAACCAGTCAGATTACATTCAAACCAAATCTTGATTTATATATGCTTTCAGAGAGTAGTACTCTGATTGCCAATCAGTTTCAATTGATTAACGGGCAAACCTCTTTGCCGGTTGTTGTTGGTAAAAAATATATAATATGGTTAGGTTTTTACAACTGGATGGGTAATGCCCGACTGACGGTAGAAAAGACAGGATCAGATACCTATAAGGTTATCCTTAATACCATGAAATTCTCGGACGACGGATCGAGTCAACCGGCTGGTGAATTGATTTTCTTGCCAAAGAAAAATGCCGATGGAAGTATTGATGTGCGGTATAATGCCGAGATTCCGGACGATATGTTTTCTTC
>JAVFAG010000113.1:0-5907 GCA_034002585.1 Paludibacter sp. | reverse complement strand
AGCTAACAGTTGGTGATTTCGCAATAAGATTATAATGATTTAAATGGAAATGCAATGAAGATTTTTTTTAATATTAGGCTAATGATTAGTTTGTTTCTGTCATTCCTGCTCAGCGCTGTACTTAATGCACAGGTTAGTATGTCAGTAGCAGGACAAACGGTCACTGGTAATGGAGGCTCAGTAAGTTACACTGTTGGCCAGGTGTTTTATACTACAAGTTCAGGTACAGGGGGGGCGATTTTTAATGGTGTTCAACATCCTGTCGAAATTTTAATGGTATCCGACTTGAATACGACAGAAATTGAGTCAGTAATTTGTGCCTTTCCCAGCACAGTGAGAGATCAGGTAGTGATAAAAAGCACGCATTCAGATCAAACTACAGAGTTGACATATCAACTATGCGACACAAAAGGAGTTGTGATTATGACCGGTAAAATTCAGGGTACACATCACATAGTTTCTTTACACAGCTTAGTCCCAGCCAATTATTTTCTAATGATTTTGACTTCAAAAGCTGGGATTAGAAATCAGTTATTAAATGTTTTCAAATTAATAAAAGAATAAGGAGATTTAAATTATGAAAAAAGCTTTCTCATTCGTCGCATTTGTTTTAATTTCTATCATAAGTACAGCTCAAACTTCTGATAAAATGAGTTTTCAGGCGATGGTTCGTAATTCGGCACATCAATTGGTGACAAACTCCCTGGTTGGAATGCGTATTAGTATTTTAAAAAACGAAGCTGCTGTTTTCGTTGAAACGCATGTAACCACTACTAATGCAAATGGTCTTCTGTCGGTTGAAATTGGGGCTGGAAGTTTTATTTCGGGTGTAACTTTGTCGGAAATCAATTGGGCCGAGGGTCCATATTTTATCAAAACGGAGACCGATCCTCTGGGAGGAGCCAACTACACAATTTCGGGTACCAGTCAGTTGCTGAATGTGCCCTATGCTTTGTATGCTAAAAAGTCGGGTAGTAACTTACAGAATGTGTTAAATTCAGGAAATTCGGCTGAAACAACCGTTACCAATGAGAACAGGAGTGCAGTGATGTTGAATACTAACGGAGGCAATACCGCTGGTACAAGTTACAATGGATTTTTAAGTTCAATACAAGGAACTAATGGTAGTAATTCTGGAATACGCGGAATGTCAACGGGCATTAATGCATATAGGAATTTTGGTGTTTACGGAGTTGCTACCAATGCGTCAGGATTAAATACTGGTGTGAATGGAATTGCTTACGGGCCCAACGATAATTATGCAGTTTGGGGTGTTGCTTACGATGCTTTAAATGGAAACGATAACCGTGGGATTATGGGTTATGCTGTTGACCCGACTGTTTCGGGACGAAATATTGCAGTTACGGGCTGGGCAGGTCGTTCCGACGTCGTGAATATTGCTGTTGTAGCCTATGTGGATCAAGGTTCAACGGTCGGGGCTAACAATTTTGGAGTGGAGGCCGTTACCACCGCTACAAGTACTACCGGTACAAATTACGGAGTATATGCAAAAGCAGCCAATGCAGCAACCAATTTCGCTGGTTTTTTTGATGGAAATGTGATGATTACAGGGACCTTATTTCAACCTTCCGATCGAAAGTTTAAAACAAATATCCTTCCTATTACCAATGCTCTTGATAAGATTGAAGCGTTGCAACCTGTAGCCTATAACTACAATTCAAGTGAAACCACTAACATGCAATTTCCATCAAATAGCCAGTTTGGTTTTATTGCTCAGGATATAGAACAGGTGTTTCCCGATTTAGTGGTTAATCAATCATTTGCTTCACACCACAGATCCGGATCGCCGGGATCAAAACAGACAACTGACCCGAAAGTAGAAAAAGAAGAATTCAAAGGAATTAATTACACAGGATTAATATCAATCCTTGCACAGGGGATCAAAGAGCAACAGCAACAAATTCAATCTCTTAAAACAAAAATTGCTGATTACGAAGAAAGAATAATAACGCTGGAAAAACTAATTCAACAGTAGATGATGAATTTATTGATCTGTCTGTAGTTGTTAGTTGCAAATTATTTAATATAAAAATCTCAGTTTTATGAAATATGTAATACCGAAAGCAATTTTCTCGCTAATGCTATTTTTTGTGGCATTTAGCTTTAATGCCATGGCGCAATATGTCAATAGTTCCGTAACCAAAAGTAAGGGAGGTGTAAAACAGGATTTACAACCACTGGAACAAGTTCTTAACAGCGATGGCACTATCAACCAAAAAGCCAAAGCAACCGGTAGCTTTGATGTTAGTGGCTACGAAATGAGCTACGGTGCAAACGGCGAACCTGTGTTTGTGCCAAAAGTCCTAAACTCAAAGGCATCGGACGAAGGGTATTGGAGTGACGAATTTCCCGGACCTCCGGGAACAGATGGTCAGGTTTTTACAATTGTGAAAGATGATTTAAACAACATCTACATCGGAGGGAGTTTTAATGCTGTTTGTGGAGTTGCTGCAAAAAATATTGCAAAATGGAATGGCTCAACATGGAGTGCAATTGGCACTGGTACAAATAATACTGTTCGAGCAATAGCAATTGATGGAAGTGGTAATGTATATGCCGGTGGTGAGTTTACAACAGCAGGTGAAGTTGAAGCAAATAGAATAGCAAAATGGAATGGTTCTCAATGGTCGGAACTTGATACAGGTATGAATAGTCATGTACGTGCAATAGCCATAGATGATAGTGGAAATGTATATGCTGGTGGTTATTTTACTACAGCTGGCGGAGTTGCAGCAAACAGAATTGCAAAGTGGAATGGCACTGAATGGTCTGCACTTGGATTAGGTGTTGATGATGAAGTGCTGTCAATAATCATCGATGGTGGCGGAACTGTGATTGTAGGTGGTTCTTTTACTTTTGCTGGTGGAATTAGTGTAAATAGAATTGCAAAATGGAATGGTGCAGAATGGTCCCCTCTTGGTTCAGGGTTAAATGGTGTAGTATTTTCATTAACTGTTGATGCTGTAGGCAATTTATATGTAGGAGGTTCATTTTCTTTAGCCGGTGGCGTTGCAGCCAACAACATTGCAAAGTGGGATGGTGCTATATGGTCGACACTTGGTACAGGAGTTGCAAATATCTATAATGCAATTGTTTTTGCAATTGCTGTTGACGGTAATGGTAATGTTCATGTTGGAGGTTCGTTTATTACAGCAGGAGGTGCAACTGCAAATTACACCGCAAAATGGAACGGTTCGGTATGGACGTCCCATGATACAGGGTTGAATGGTCCTGTGTTGGCAATGACAATCGACGGAAACGGTTATGTACATGCAGTGGGAAATTTCTCTTCAGCTGGTGGAGTTGCGGCAAACTATATTGCAAAATGGAATGGATATGAGTGGTCTGCGTACAACTTTGCTAATGGTCTTAATCTAACAGTAAATGCTATAGCTGTTGATGATAATGGAAATGTATATGCTGGTGGATACTTTACTACGGCTGGTGGAGTTCCAGTAAACAGAATTGCGAAATGGAATGGTTCTGAATGGTCATCACTTGGCACAGGCATGGATTTTATGGTTGCTTCAATAGCCATTGATGGTAGTGGTAATGTATATGCTGGTGGTGCTTTTACTTCGGCTGGTGGTTTTAACGCAAACGGAATTGCAAAATGGAATGGTTCTGAGTGGTCTGCACTTGGTGCAGGCTTAAATGGAATTGTTTATACAATTGCCATCGATGGGAATGGCTATGTATATGCGGGTGGTGCATTTACTTCAGCTGGTCAGGTTTCAGCTAGTAGAATAGCAAAATGGAACGGATCGACATGGTCGGCTCTTGGTATGGGTATGAGCTATACTGTTAATTCTATTGTCATTGATGATAGTGGCAATGTCTATGCAGGAGGTAATTTTACGACAGCAGGTGGCGCAAGTGCTAATAGGATTGCAAAATGGAATGGGTCTGCCTGGTCGACACTTGGTACAGGTCTCAATGCTATTGTTTATACATTAGCGATTGATAGAAGTAATAATATATATGTCGGAGGTAATTTTACTACAGCTGGAGGTAACAACGCAAATAGAATTGCAAAATGGAATGGATCGACATGGTCGGCACTTGGGTCAGGAATGGAAGTCTCAGTTCGTACTATTGATATAGACGATAGTGGAAATGTATTTGCGGGTGGCTTATTTTCAACTGCTGGTGGAGTTTCAACAAACAGAATTGTAAAATGGAATGGGTCTGCCTGGTCGGCACTGGGTGCCGGGGTCGACAATAGTTTATCTGCTATTAAAACGCATGAAAATTTTGTCTATTGTGGTGGAGATTTTCTATTTGCAGACAATAAAAGTTCTGCCTATTTTGGCAAATACTCATTTGTGGTTCCTGCTCCTGAAATTGATTTAAAACAAGCCACTACTGCAATTGCCAACGGCACTGGAACGTATAATTTTGGCAGTAATAACCTGGCAACTAATACCGATATTGTGTTTACCATCGAAAATTCCGGAACAGCCGCTTCTACTCTGGGTAGTTTTAATATTTCAGGTGCTAACGCCGATCAGTTCAGTTTGCAGGGTGAGATTCCTACTCAGGTTTCGGCCGGTGAAACGGCTACTTTTTCGGTACGCTTTGCACCTACAAGTACCGGTGCAAAAACTGCAATTCTTTCATTTGTGAATGAGGATACGGATGAAAACCCGTATAGTTTTAGTATTACGGGGTCCGGACTAGATATCAGTACAGACCTGAAAAGCTTTTATGATATGCTATCACTGCGCGTTTCGCCCAATCCGGTAGGCAATCACTTTCACATTGGCGGGTTGACCAGCCAGGTACAGGTATCCATAGTTGACATGACGGGTAAAGTTTGCCATCAAAGCACTATCATGCCATTATCGATAGTTTCAGTGGATCACCTGGCTAAGGGAATGTACGTGGTGCATGTTAGTAACGAATATAAAACTATGCAACTGAAAATGATGAAAGAGTAATCATTAGAGTTATAACCACCCTTCCGTAATTGCCCGTTTTACCAATTCCGACGAGCTGCTGCTCTCGGTTTTTAACAGCATGCTTTTGCGGTGGTTTTTAACCGTGTGAATACTCAAAAATAACTTTTCTGCGATTTGTTTGCTCGAAAAGCCATCGGCCATCAATCGTAGTACCTTGAGCTCCGATTTGGTTATTTCCAATTGTTCGGTTTGCATACTATTGTGCTGATGTAATGGGATCTTGCGTATGTTCTGTTCGTCGGAGCTGTCGAGGATGTAATGGGTATATTCGCGCGCTGTAACTAATCCACTGATGTCGGATATGATATTTAAAAAATAAATTGGTTCCATCTGAGCATTAAATAAAATGGGAATGCTTTGTACGAGTACGTATTTATGGCTTCCGTCCTTGCATTTGAGCTCAAGTGTCCGGTTTACTTTTATAAAGGGTCGGTGCCGGGGTGGTTGCTTAAAGAGATAGTTGAAGTACAGGGTACCTCCGCGGGCAGCCCGGATGTTGTCGCGAAGACTGTGTACTTTCAACATGAAACTGTAACTTTTATTCAACACTTCCTGATCGGTATAGCCGGTGAGCTGCTCCAATGCTCCACCTGTTTTTATAAACCGCATGGTGGTGCTATCGGCAATCAGATAGCAATACACATCAAAACAATGAAAGAGTTGCAGGTATTTGTCCAGATCAAAGATTGACAAATTTTCCCGTGTTGATTTTTTTCCAAGTGCTTTTTGAGCCCAACGGCTGAACTCGTAATGGCTGTTTACTAATTCCTTAAATTTCTTTGGATTCACAGTTATGATTTTTCATCGTTTTAGTTATAAACAGCTCTAAAAACCAAGTTACAAGCATCAGTAATTAGTGGTTTCTTTTTTCTAAACAAGGAACTCCCGTGAATTGTTCAGAATTTATATTACAGGAGTAGAAACG
>JAVFAG010000112.1:0-7824 GCA_034002585.1 Paludibacter sp. | reverse complement strand
GGTTTTTATTTTGGCCAACAATTCGGGACGCATATTGTCCAGACCGGGCAACACCAGAACGCTATACTTTATACCATTGGGCAGGACAAACTTGCCTTTTTTTACATCCAACCGTTCCATGATGACTTCCGAATTGATATAATCGAAAGCATAACCTTTGGGTAAAGCCGGATCCTGAATGCCGGTCATCTTGGGAGCATCCTCGCCAGTGAAATACAACACATCGGCTACAAATTTACCCTGTTGCAGCATATAACTGTTTCGTTTGGTATAGTCGATAAAACCACCCATGGTATAGAACCAGGTATTGTGACGATTAAATTCAGTGCCAAAGGGAGCATTCACACCCGGAATCCGTACATCGTCGGGTTGATGCAGATAAACATGTAACACCACCTGATTTACTCCTTCGGTCATCGACCAGTCGCCGCGACGTTTTATACTCCATGGATGAAGGAAGAAATTGGGAGGACCCGAGGTAAACGATTCGCAACACACTATACCCTTGTCGTAAAGGTTAGAAGCCGATGCAGCAGCCTTAATCTCAATAGATCCCAAATCGCCCTGTGCCCAAAACTCGCCTGCTAAAATATCGCCCTGTCCACCATATTGCAGCGATTCACCCGGAAAACCCCAGTGACCGTAGTTTTCCATCCAAAGCTTCAGTCCGTTTTGATTCGACCGCTCACGCATACCTGCGGCATACTCATGTGCCACCCTGTCGGCAATCATGCGTCGCAAGTCCCAAAAGAAACGTTCGGTTTTTTCAACACTGCCCACAACGCGACCGGTAAAGGCGGCCAGGTAAGGAATCGGGTCGTAACCATAACGTTCTCTGAAGGGTTTTTCCAGATTGTCGGTCCAGTTTTGCGAACCTTGTTCGTAACTATCAATAACACAGTATTTCAACGCCTTCCTGTCCTCTTCCGGCATTTCGCGGATAAGTCGGCCAATGTACGAATCAAAATGATGATAAGCCAGTTCTTTGGTGAGCTTATCCACCTCGGGGCCCTGAGCGGCCGGAAGCACCGGACTGTTTTTAGCTCCCGTTGATACCATCATTACTCGTACTATCGTCCAATCGCCTTCAGGAACATCCCAGACTAAGCGGTTATCGTCTATCTTATCGGTTAAATCGATGAGTTGGGTCTCGTCAATCAACAATTCCTGTACATCGGCATCGTTCGATTTTTCCCACATATAGTCGTGCCACATCGGAAGCGGCATGGGAAATACTTTTGAGAGTTTCTTTTCGATAAAATGATCCAGGCGATAGGCACCTGAAATGGCGATCTCACCAAAGCCCGGATTTTGATTATTGCGTCCATAAAAAGCATGGTAACTAAAATTGCTGAATACCAGCTTAAATTTCCTGGCGGTTAAAACCGGAAACGAAATCACTTTGGGAGCATCGAACATCGGTCCGATTTGAAGATCGCCTTTGGGAGGACGTTGAAAATTAAATTCACGTATCAAGGTGTAATCCTCACCTTCGAGCTGAGCATACAGTTGTATATCCATAATAAACTGCTGGGGAGCAGGTTGCAGAATCAGGCTACGGGCTTCAAATGCTTCCTTCGCTTCAATCTCCACTTCGAAACGGTTGGCCGAAAGCGCTTCTTCAGGAATTGTGAAAACAGTTGAAGGGTCACCATCAATCAGATGGGATGGATTAACCCCTTTTATGCTGGTTGTTACACTTGCTAGTGCATTGATAAGCACAACTTTATCGTTCTTTGGGGTAGGAAATGCCAGTACGCGAACATCCTGATAAAAACCTTCCGGGGCCCACATTTCTTCATCGAAACGGGTGTTACCTTTTGCATAAACTTCATTGGTAATAATGTGACGCATGCTTTGTTCGTCGCTAATCCAAGGACCACCCGACTGGCTCCAGCCCGGACAGTTGAAGAAGCCAACATCAATGCCGTATTCACCTGCCTGTTTAATGGCATATTTCACCATGTCCCACCACTCATCGGTCAATGCCTCAACAGTACCCTGAACACCACCTTGTGTAACATTACCGATCAGCACAGTAGTAATACCCACTTCAGACATGGCTTTTAAATCCTTATCAATCCCTTCTTTGGAAATATTATCGCTGTACCAATACCAATAACACCAAGGGTTGACACTGGCCGGAGGATTTTTGAAATTCTCCTCCAACGACAACTCTTTTGGCTGGCAACTGAAAACTGTAAATACAACTAAACAGTTAATCAGCCAGATAAGATTGACTTTGAATGATTTAAAAAGCGAATTTATGATTTTGTTTTGCATATGCATCAATTAAAAAAATGAAAAAAGTAATTAACTGGTGCCTTACAATTTTAAGGCACCAGTTCAATAGGTGTTTTACTTAACCTTCATAAGGCGTTGTGTCGATTGAGTATCACCAACACGTAAAGTATAGAAATAAATCCCATTAACAAGGCCGTTTCCACTATCATCATTCCCATCCCAAACCAGGGTGTGAGTGCCGGCTGACTTATTCTCAATTACAAAGTTTTTAACAGTTTGACCTACCATATTGGTAATCGAAATCGACACTTCAGAAGCCTTGTCGAGCGAATAACTGATTGTAGTTGAACTGTTGAAGGGATTAGGATAAGCCCTGAGTGCAAATAGTTCGGCCAGAGGACTATAGATGCTGGTAAAAACAATCTTTTCTTCATTGGTTGCACGCAGATGTGCATCAATCTGAGCCTTATTGGCCACCCATTTGGCCTTTGCTTGCGGGAACCAGTTTAAGTCGCCAAGGGGCAAACCTTCAATGGAAGCGGTAAGCAGCGTGGGGTTGGTATATCTCCCGTTAAATACTGGCCAGGCTTCGTTAAAAGAGGGATCGCCATCAAGGTCCCAATGCCACTGCTTCCATTGTGAGGCTGGAGGAAAATTACCTGAAGGCATATTTAAAGCATGAATTTGCGTCGCCGGGTCAGTCCATTCAACAAAATTATTCGAATGGGTATAAATGCGGGTATCTTCCCACTGCGGATCAATATCAGTGAGGGTATTGCTGTATTTCCAGTTCGGAAACATAACATTATTGGCAAACATCTGTGTTTCACGCGAAGTACTAATCATTTCTTCACCGTAAAGCAAGGGCATAAGATATAAAAGAGCCTTTCCGGATTGTTGTCCTATTCCATTGAGCTTATCAAGCAAGGTATAAAACCCGGGGTTCCTGTAGTGCAGATTGTATTGAATATTCTGAATAGTGGCTGACGGAGTTCCTGCTTTCACTGAGGCAATTTCTTCAGGTATAGTATCTGCGTAAATAAGTGCAGGTTGTGGTAATCCGGGATCGGCACCAGGCATTGGCTGCCAGGTAACTGACCATGGCTGAGTTTGTACATCGAACATCAGGTTGTTGGTCCAATAATACTCTTTTTCGTACAACTGCCAGTCTATCTGACTTTTCTGTAACACAATGGTGTTATGGTCCCATTTGCTGAAATTGTGTGTGTACTTATTGAAGCCACCACCATGAAGTCCGGTACCCATCGCTACCAGAGTATTGTTTTGCACCAACAACGAATCGAAACCCATGCCGGAAGCATTATCCGACACAATAAAAAAACCATCGTTAGGATTCAGCTGATGACCATGATTCATCCACAACGAATTAGTCAGGTAGGTCTTGGTATTACCTGCATTTATAAATACGGCAGCATGAAGGCCTATCGGATCAACAATACAGTTATCAACGATTAATCTTCCATTTGTTTTTAATTGCAGAATACAATACACACCATTTTGTCCCATCAGGTCTGTATTCATAATATAGATATTTTTAAGAGTGAGATCACCTCTTGCATCAAACATATGGTCGTAAGTAGCCCCCCCTGCACTTGCTCCTGTCTGTAAAGTTGCGGGTATTGCACCCCCCACAGGTGTTTGACCGATTATTTGTAAGTGAAAATCAACGTTTTCAATTATCCCGCTAAGTTGATACCACTCACCCGCTTTTAACTGATAAATTTTGTTTCCTTTATGCTGTTCAATGGCCGCATTTAAAGTTCCGACGCCTGGCTCAACAACCAATATTTCCTGGGCAGATAAACCCATAGTTGTAAGCAATAAACTAAGTATGAGCAATGTTTTGGTAATTGTTTTCATAAAAATTAATGATATAAATTAGTATTAAATTAAGTAATAATCCTTCTTATATTTAGCGTGTTGAAAAACTATACCGTAACCCAAGGTCGATGGTCCAGCCATATTTTTCAATATAATTAGGACGAGGGTCTCCCTCTAATCGGCTTGTTTCGGTAAAATCGCTTAGGTTAGCTAAATTGGCAACTACTTCCATTCCTTTCAGCTTTCCGTAAAACTTCTGTGTTATCTGTAAATCCCAGCGGTTGAAGTATTCCTTGATTGGGGTCATCCAGGGAGTATTACGAATAATTCCTTCGCTACCGGTAAGAATTTCACCATTGTACTGATACGACAGCCACACATTCAGACCTTCCCTGTTGTAACCCAACGAGAAGTTAGCAAGGTATTTGGGCTGGAAAAGCATCGTTCCTGATACTATGGTATCGATACGTACAGGTACGGGTCGGCCTCCCCCGGGGGGAACTTTGTTTTCTACCCACGATAAAGGATAGCTTGTCGACGATTGGTTCACTGTGAAGTTTGCATTCACAGTTAAGTATTTAAATGGTTTGGGTAAGTACCAAAACGAAGTCTGCATTTCAAACTCAAGTCCTTTGAGGTTAATGGGATAGTTATGATTTTCGGGCCGGGTTACATTCACCATCGCATTGTCGGGAAAAGGTTCAATAACAGGGTCTCCTTTAAGGCGCTTGAAACTGCGTTGCCAGATTTTATTTTCCACTGTTTTATAAAATGCACTCAGTGAAATCAATCCGACTTTCGGGGTATAATAGGTCACCTGCGCATCGTAATTTGTCCATTTTTCATTCAGAATATCCGGTGCCTGCGTAACATAGGCGAAGGGTTGAAACCCTGTGTTTATCCAGGAGTTGGGCGATATCGTGTTAAAATCGGGACGACTCAGTGTATGTGTATAAGCCAAATGAAAATAATACGAATCTGCAGGTCGGATTCGTAGATGAATCATCGGTAAAAAATAATCATCGCTGCGGGTAGCTTCTGTTGCCGAACCCGGAAGGGGTGCATACATCGGATCGGGTAAAGTAGGCTGTACAGTTTCAAATCCTTTCATGCTCGCTGTGGTTTTCTCGTATCGGAATCCCGGCATAAACATCAACCAATTTCCCAAATTCAATTGAGTCATAAAGTAACCTGCATAGTAATCTTCAATAATATCCTGATCGTTCAACAGGGATGCGAGAATATCCTGGGTAAATCCTATTTTAGTACGATCACTGAAAATTGGCCTCCACACCTCTTCCCCTTGATTGTAGTAATAATCCGAGATATTTATCCACGTATCAGTTAGCGCATTGAGCTTCTCAAAATCGTAAACATTACCAAAATTATACTGTCCATTCAGGAAATTATTCATGGTACCTAAACCAAAATTATTGGCAGTAATACCAGGCCTTTTATTTATAGTAAGCCACGGAAGAGCATCTTTCAAAAGATAGGGAGCAAATTGATTGATGCTTGCGAGCATATATCCGGCATCTACATTTTGTACACGTTTCTTATTGCGGTAAGTTCCCCCGAACTTAATAAAACCACTCAGATTATCTGAGATGATAAAAGGTATCTTTGCATTGATATAACCCGTCAGATTATCTTCGTTAGATTTGCCAACAGAACGGTTAAATTGATCCAACAACAAGGTTGAATCACTGGCAGTGGTGTTAAAATAAGGAATTACCGTTTCAGGGTGTAATCGTCGTGTTTTGAAATCAAAAATCGAATCTGTAGGAGCCGGATAGTAGGTAAAAGACCAGCTTCGCGAGTCAGGATTATTGTTTATGGTATTGGAATAAGCTACACCATAATCAAGCTCCATTTTCAAAAAATCAAGTTTACTAACCCCACTAAGTGCCGATTGAATAATATTGGTTACATTGTATGGATTCTTGTGCATGCTCACACCCAATCCACCGTTACCACTAATATTAAACCCTTTGGCCTGATGCTCGTAATCGTTTTGGGAGTTAGTATACATACCATAGAGCGCCAGGGTTGTTTTGGGTGTTAGTTTGTAATCGAGCGAAAGCATTGCCGAACGCCGGTATCTCAGGCTATTGATTATGTTTAAATTAATAGAATTCATAAGAACATCCTGCTCATCACTCGACCCGTTGTCGTATCCGGCACTCATGGTTTGAGTGCTTCGATTAACTCTCTCGGCACCAACTGATAAAAAGGCACCTAACTTATTATCGAGAAACCGATTACTTACATCGGCCTGAAATTTATAATTTCCGAAATAGTTGTTCATGGGATTATGGCCCCCCTGTAACATGATGTTGGTACGAAAGCCATCGGGCGATTCACGCAACTTCATATTGATGGTACCCGCAACAGAATTGGCTTCCATATCAGGTGTCAGCGACTTCGTCACTTCCACCCCCTGGAGCATGTACTGAGAAACACCTGAGATATTGGTTTCACGTGCATTGCCGGTTGAAGGCATCTGAACTCCGTTTAAGGTAACCGATGCATATTTGGGCTCCAGGCCCCGAAGTACGAGGGATGACCCTTCTCCACCAGATCGAACAACGGATATTCCCGGCAAACGACCAATTGCTTCAACGGCATTTGCATCCGGATTTTCCTGCAACCTATCAGCAGCAACTACATTTTTAATCGTATTGGAATTAATTTGTTGCAAAATCGCGTTTTTTTGTCCAATAGCCTGGGCTGTGATTACAAGTTCTTCGAGCTTATTTTCGGATTCCCGCATAACAATGGAAAAACTGGTTTTATCTCCCACATTTATTAACTGTGGTTCGTAGCCTACAAAGGAAATCTTCAACTGACTGTTTTCGGGTACCTCAAGGGTGAATTTTCCGTCGAAGTCGGTTACTGTACCCTGGGTGGTTCCCAGCAACATCACCGATGCGCCTATGATGGAAACCTTTTTGTTATCCATGACGAACCCCGTGATTTGATTTTTTTTTTGGACTTTGCCGGGTGTGACTGGCACTACCTTCCGTGTTATAAAAACCTGACTTCCATCAATAGCATACGAATTATTGGTGTTCTGAAACAACTGATCCAAAATCACATTCAGGGTTTGTTTCGTAGCCCTTACTGTTACTTTTCTGCTAACATCCACATCTTTATCGGCATATAAGAATACGAACTTTGAGCTCTTCTCCAGTTGCGTCAACACTTCCTTTACCGATATATTTGTTTGATTGATGGTAAAAAGATTTGTGCTTTGTGCTTGCATCAACTGTACATTCATCAGAAATAAAAATGCCGGAATAAGCAGTTTTTTCAGAACCGAAAGGGTATAAAACGGGTGTTTCATTTTCATGAAGATTAAATTTGCAGGTATTTATGGTATATTTTATTAGTTGAAGTCTGCTTTACTGAAAGCTGATGGTATAGGTATCTTCCCTGATACTATAATTCATCGGGGCAATGTTCGACAAGCCATTCAGCAGGTTGGAAAGATCGTCGCGCAACTGTAGTTTACCGGTGCATGTTATCCCTGAAGTACTATCCGGCAGTTTGATAGATACATCATAATATTTGGAAAGTCGTTTCAGTATGTTTTCAATGGGCTCATTATTAAACATATATATTCCATCTTTCCAGGAAACATAACCTTCCACGTCCACTTGCTTAACGGAAACCTCTCTGTTATTATAACTTAGCAGCTGATTGGGTTCAACAAGAGTCGTTTTCCCGTTTTTGGGT
>JAVFAG010000111.1:0-7841 GCA_034002585.1 Paludibacter sp. | reverse complement strand
CATCTCAACAACAAATATTTACGAAAAGAACATCCCTCCGTTAATATCGATATTCGTACCCGTAATATAATCCGAATCGTCGGCGGCAAGGAAAAGCACTAAATCGGCAATATCACCGGCATCGCCTTCGCGGCGTAGCGGATACATACCTTTCATACGCTCGCGGTTTTCGGGCGTATTGAAACGATCGTGGAACGAAGTGGCAATGGTGCCGGGTGCCAGCGCATTCACACGAATTCCTTTTGGCCCCAACTCCTTGGCCATCGAACGGGTAAAGGTCATCACTGCACCCTTGGCAGTTGCATACATCGAGGCTCCGGGGCCTCCACCATCGCGGGCAGCAAGCGACGAGAAGTTTACAATTGCACCTCCTTCCGTCATGTAAGGAACAGCCTCACGCGTACACAGCCAGCAGCTCTTCATATTTACATCCATCAGGAAATTGTACCAATCTTCATCCTGCTCGGTAATTTGCTTTCGACCCACCAGTCCGCCAACCACATTCACCAGCACATGTACCTTATCGCCAAAAGCCTGAATACCTTCTTCGAAAAGCTTTTTCACATCTTCGGCTTTGGTCATATCGCCCTGTACCATCAGCGCTTCACCACCAGCTTCCTGAATAAGCTTCAGCGTTTCATCAGCATCCTGCGGGTTGTCGAAATAATTCACAACCACCTTAGCACCTTCAGAGGCGAGTTTAAGCGAAATGGCACGACCCAAATCGCGTACACCCCCGGTAACTACCGCAATTTTTCCTTTGAGTTTCATTTTGTTAATCTTTTAATGTGGGATAACCTGACTTTAACAGAGTTTTTCACCACGAATTTTTTATTTAATTTGTTCAATTTTACCTACTGTAAGATAAATGGAGA
This sequence comes from Paludibacter sp., assembly GCA_034002585.1. Taxonomy (GTDB): domain Bacteria; phylum Bacteroidota; class Bacteroidia; order Bacteroidales; family Paludibacteraceae; genus Paludibacter. The sequence goes on along the minus strand of JAVFAG010000111.1, from coordinate 6,966 downwards.
TAAGTGAGAGGGGAACTAAAGCAGCCAGTAAACCAAAGAGTAAAGTCCAGCTGGCAATTTGTCCGGCAAATAAAATAGCCAGGATGGTTCCCATCACCGCTGCAGCTCCTCCCAGACCAGCCAGTGAACCCACCGATTTTCCTCCGTGAAGATCGCTCGGAAGGGTCTGAATATTGGTCATTGTAAACTGGAAACCAGCCAGTACAAAGGCCATCAGAATCACTGCCATAACCGAATTTGTGGCCAATACCGACAGAATCACTGCTGGAACAATGATGGAACCTCCAAGCAACATAGCCGTCTTGCGGGCTTTATCCACTGTTTTCCCCTTTCGTATCAGGTAACCCGAAAACCACCCCCCGGAAAGACTTCCCAGCATAGCTCCTACATAGGGAACCCAGGCCGAGAAAGCCAGTTCACGAATGTTTAATCCAAACTGATCAACCAGATAAAGAGGCAGATAGGTTACAAACATCCACCAGATAGGGTCTAGAAAAAATCGTCCCAGAATCACCGAATAGTTTTTCTTATTACGGAGCAATTCTCCCCAGCTTTTTCCTCTGTCGGCCTTCGCAGCACTGGCTTCCGGCTGGTTGGAAAGAATGTAATGCCGTTCTTCTTCAGTAATCCAGGGGTGCTCTTTCGGACCTTTTTTATTGATAATCAACCAGGGAATAACCCACAGGAGACCCAAACTACCCACCACCACAAAGGTAAGCTTCCAGCCCAGTGCAAGGTATAACATCAGAATGATAACCGGAGCCAGAATAGAACCGATAGAGGCTGCCGCATTGAAGAGCCCCTGAGCAAAAGCACGTTCCTTTTGCGGGAACCACTCAGCATTGCTTTTGGTAGCTCCGGGCCAGGGACCTGCTTCTCCCAGTCCCAGCATCATCCGGAATCCGGTCAGTGAAATTTTCCCACGGGCCAACGCTGTTAGAGCATCGGCGGTACCCCAGATCAACACCGACACAACAAATCCGCGGCGGGTACCAATCTTGTCGTACAATTTGCCCGAAAACAACTGGCTGAAACCATAGGCTATCATAAAAAAGATAGTGATGGTACCCAGAATATCCTTAGCCGTTTTCGAGGCGACTTCGGGCGACATTTCGCTGTTAACCATTCCTAAATCGTAAGCTATCCCTTCGCGATTGACGATGATCTGTCCATCATTCTTGATAGTAACCCGTTCTGTAGGTTGTACATGTGCTTCCCCTTTACGGTTGCGTAGCTCATAGCTATCGGTAGCGGCATCGTATACAGCTTCGTTATTCGTAGTACCAGCTGTAAATTCTTCTACCAATGTGTACTCTACATTGGCTACCCACATATAGTTAAGCGTTCCGCGATCGAGGTAATTAATGATGGTGATTATCATGATTAAACCAATGACCCACCAACGTAATCCTTTAATTTTCATTTTTTTTACTTGTTTAATGAACAGTTACCTGAAACTTATTTCGTTCACAGGATTGATTCCGGAAAAATGCAGTATTACTTCTTTAGAAATTCGGCACGAACGGGACTGAACACATCAATCAACACGCCCGACTCCAGACAAACTGCTCCGTGGGGTGCATCGGGTTCAATATAAAAACCATCGCCTTCTACCAGAATCTTTTTCTCACCATTAATCATCACTTCAAATTTTCCGCTTACCACATAGGTAGCCTGCGAATGGTAATGTTCGTGTACGTAACCAATGGCTCCCTTTTCAAATTTTACCTTAACGAGCATAATCTGCCCATCGTAACCCATTATCTGGCGCGATAATCCTTCACCTACTACTTCCCAGGGAAGTTCACTACCTACGTTGAAATTTGCACTTCTTGTCTTCATACTGTTTATTTTTGAGTTATTAATTGTAAAAGATAATTTCCTTTTAAACTATAGTTGATGCCGTTGTATACAAATTGCCGTTGAGTCGCCGTTGCTGATGGGTTATTAATGACGGAATACAACAGTTTTTTCCCCTCCTGAGTACTAAGTTCCACCACCGTCATTGTATCGTTATCGACTACCTTACGAAGCGATTTCAGGTTGCTTTTGTAGCCCACGGTTACCTCTTTCGAGATATCATACAGCCCATGAGGTTCGATAACCGAAACAAAGGTATGCCGGGCAGGATGATGCTGCCGAAGCATTACAGCCGTTTCATTCCTGAGATTGAAATCCGGGTCATTTGCTCCCACTCTCGTCAGCATCAGCTCTGTTGAATCGTTGGTGAGCGTAGTCAGGGTGTAAAAGCGGTTGCCTTTCACCCACGAAAACTGTACAAAAGGCTGATTGGTCTTACCCTGTGCCTCGAGCCATAAATGCTGATAGCCCTGCTGTGTACCCAGGGGTTTAAGCTGAGTAGTGTTTTTGATGTAGTCGAATCCTGCCGATACCAGATGTCCCTGGTAATAAAAGGGCAAATCAGCTGTTTGAGCATCGGTTTTTACCCTAAAAATATCGATCACAACAGGAAATTCGAACGCCGCATGCCTTATCATCGAGGTGGTACGGTGCAGGGAACTTCCGGGATAGGCATTTTTTTCAACAGCCGACACAAGCTGAACCTGATCAGAACCGAAATCAGCATACAGAATTTCGGGATGAAACTGTGAAGAAACATCTATCTTCGCATTAAAATGACTTTGTTCGTTCAAGGTAACGGTGTTGTGTGCAATAGTTTGCATCGCCCAGGAATAATTCTCACGGGTATAATGCCCGCCGTACTTGGGCTCGATATTCAGAAAACGGGCAGCACCATAATCGCTCAGGATGGGAGCACCATTGTCGTGAAGCGTAATACTCAGTTTATCGTAATGACCGTGCGATAATCCATGCGATGTGGCTTTAAACGTGAGACAGGATGCATCGGGTGAATTTCCACTCCTTATTATAGCAATACCACCTTCTGTACCTTCTTTTCCATCGCGCATCAACAGCGATTTGTAACTGTAAAAGGGCCTGGTTTTTTCTTTATAGAATGCTTTTGCAGTCGCAATTCCTGCATCGGAAATCACAAAATCGCCCTGACGGCCAATAATATCGAACAGTGCTTTATTGGATGGATTATTTTTAAACGCAATGTTGACAGCATAAACAATTTCCTGCGTTTTAAATGTTTTAGTCAAAGCATCGTTGAGGTAAAAAATCTCACCATTGTACGAACTTTGAAGCAACATATCCACGGCTTTCAATAAAATTCCATCCCTGTAGGTAAAAATCTTCAACTCTGGTTGTTTATTTTCAATCACCTGAGCAAAAGTCATAAACGGCCAGATAGCATAGCGCTGATAATAGGGACCTTCTGTAAAATAGCCATCGGGAGAAAACAGAAAATCGAGCTGACGGATAAATCCGGTGTTTCCATCTTTTTTGGAGCCATACAAAGCCATATCCGTCAGGTTTTTATCGCCCATCACGTAACCTATCATTCCAACAGCTGCTGTAGCCCAGGTACCATGGTTGTGCATCTTATTGAAAACCTTGTAATTTTCAGGATTTCCATTGGCAATAAATTCGGCCATGGGATAAAACAAGTTCGATTCGATGTGCTTGCGATTGGTTTCCGGAATAAAGTCGTACACACAGTCATATGCCATTGACGTATGTACCAGCCATACTGCTTCGTTCAGCGCTTGCCAGAAAAGTTTACCCGGAGTTGATGATTTAACAGCCGGATGTAATCCCAGTGTAGGATACAAATCGGCATAAGCCATAAGCATAGTATTTACAAACTGAGCGTATCGTTTATCTCCGGATACCTGATAAATAATACCCGCAGCATTCATCTCATAGTAATTCTTCTTGTGCTTTTCATGGGTATAGCCGCCTCCACCATCAAGCGGTTGTGGGAGCACAATGGTCGATGCGAGCGCTTCGTCGGCAATCTTTTTCAGGTCGGCATACGACTTATCAAATGCAGGATACTTACCCAGCGATGTACGGATTTCTTTCGCACCTTTCGGGGTTAAAAATAAGCCCGGGTGCGTTGATGCCTGCACGAAACCAGTCATTAGTACGAAAAGTGCAAAAAGTTTGCTTTTCATGGAAATTAAGTTATATAAATTTTATAATTGGTTGACCAATTAATGAAAACAAAGATAAAACTTTAAATTGGTTGACCAATACCAGTTAAACATTTTTAAAGTATTATTTTCTGAGTGTAGTTATCGCCAACTGCCGAATGAAAACTTACGAGATACAAACCTCTGTCCATCTGCTTTTCCAAGGTATCGTTAGCTACAATACTGAACGACTTAATCATAGACCCGGCGACCGAATGAATAGTAACCTGTCCGTCGAGTTTACTTTCGAAAGAAAGCATCCCATGAACACCTTTTACCCGCAACGGTTTAAGGTCGGAATATTGTGGTTTTACCGCAGTAGTTTTATTAAAGAAATCAGCACCAACAGTTGTTTTTGAAGGCATCACCAGGTTGATAGTCCCATTAATTTCACTTGCACCGGGCAGTTTAGCTGAAGCGCTTCGCTCCCGCCCCCGAATATCAACGGATACCATTGCGTGTTCGTTGGTAGTGTAATTAGTCAAAGCCGAACCTGATTGTGGTTCCATGATGGGAATAAGCGTCTCTACCTGTTGCATTAGTGGGTTTTGTCCCGTCACCACCTCCTGGGCGTTAAGTGTTATACTGGTATACCGACCCATGTTCATCAGGTTATTTTTCCAGGTCACATCCATTTCGGCACTTTGTTGTGCCAGCACCACATTGGTATTCGACGAACTGGTATTATACACCTGATTGTGAGCGACTATTGTACCAATCGGAGGCATCGTATAGGTACTTGAACTGTTATAATTAATACAGAACGATTGATTACAATTGACAAAGGTATTAAAAACCACTACAGCATTTTTCACCTGAAAATAATCATTCAGTACTGAGTTGAGTTTACCCCGAACAATACACAATCCTGCACGAAAATTAGTTCCACGAAGGTTTTCGAAATAGTTATTGTACACTTTATGATCTTCTCCGATAATTCGTACTCCTCCGGAATTCGACACCCCATTTCCTATAAAATAATTACCGGCAACCGTACAATCGTTTCCATGGCGAAGCGTCAGCATCCCTTTACACTCATAAAAAACATTGTTGGAATAGATATTACCACAGGATTTATTCGAAATAATCTCAATTTCGCCATTACACTTATCGAAAAAGTTGTTACGAACTAAACAGTTAGCATATTGCATCGAGGTGTTACTATCGCCGATACGGATAATTTCCTGACCATTAAGTTCGCTTCCATTGCTGTCGAGGTTCGCATTACGGTATCCGAAATAATTATTTTCGATGATATGTTCGGGAACAATCCCTGTAGTTAGCCAGACAACCAGCAAAGTTCCCGAATTGGTTTTATTTTCAAACGAACAATTATCCACCCGGTTGTTTTTGCCATAGAGCGAAACCCACTTGCTGTCCACTGTATTCAATGCCGGATTATAATTTACAATGGCACAATTGGTTAATCGGCAGTTTTCAGCCAGGTTCGACGATGAAGTTCTGAAATCGACCACTGCAGAACCACTAAGTGTTCCATCTTTAAAATAGATACCATTCACTTCGACATAACGTCCTGAAATAGCTACACGCGATGAGCCATTGAAAATAACTTCACCCGGTGTTTCAGCCATTATTACAATAGGCTGCGATTCGGTTCCAAACGCTCGCAACGAAACCGACTGATTCGTCCAGGTTCCATTTTTCAAAACGATGGTATCGCCTGCCGACCAACTTCCCGAATTAACAGCAGAAGCAGTGGCAACAACCACCCGACGGGCCAAAACAGGTTGAATAACAGACAACAAAAACAACAGGGGAACAAGAATGTACCTCATGAACAAGTGATTTTAAGCGGAGATGCCCGATGCACCTCCGCAGAATGAAAAATTTGATAAGTTTAACGAATCTGAATCTTTGCTGAAGAAACAGTTCCCTTAGTATCAGTAAAGCGAACGATATACAATCCATTATTCAGGTTCGTAGTGTAGCTGCCATCCACCAGAGCAGATATCAACTCTGTTCCGGATAATGAATACACCTTCAACTGACCAACAGCATTGGTAATAATTTCGTTCCCGGTCACTACAATCTCTCTTCTTTCTCCGAAAATTCCATTCAAACCTGAAACTTCACCCAAAACACTGGACCAGGAACTTGCTAACCGAAATCCTCCCAAGTGACCGTCATAAGTACTCCTTTGTCTTATAACAATACCTCTTAACGACTTTAAAGCTGTACCTGTTATTGCCGCTGAGGCATCAGCAGAAGAAGGTTCAGCGCCCGTAATCTCAGGATTAATAAAAATCCAGCTATTTCCGGCTCCTGTCCCATCAATTGTTGCTTTAATAACAACTAAATGAGTTTGATCCATATTTAGTGTTTTCGTACTGAAAGTTGTAGCAGGACTGGTATCTCCGCTAACTCCCAACTGATAGTTAGTTTCATCGATAGCTTTTACAGTAAGTCGAACCCGTTGAGCATTTCCTGTATAATTGCCGTCAAATGATACAAAATCAGTTGCAGTTGTCATAGATGCGGACTTTAAATTTATCATTAAAGCTAAATAATAGGTGCCTGCACCATACGTGTTGTCGGAAGCTATACTATAAATTGAAGTCCTGCCACCAGTTTCAAGTTTTTCCATTTTAATGGAAACATCAACTCCTGATTCAGCATATCCTGTAAAAAACAATGATTCATCAGTTTTAGGATTAGCTCCATTTTGATTATTGGCATCAGCTTTTCCCGATAAACTCCATTGATTCATCATAATAGGAGTACCCTCACCTTGCGTAGTACTGTTATAAGTTCCTTTTTCGAGATCCTGATTTGCAGAGTATCCGGTCAAAAAATCTCTTTTAATTAGTTGACCATGAACTACTGACAATGTAGAAACAACCACAAAGAGCGTAACAAGTTTTTTCATAACTTCTTAATTTAAAAT
>JAVFAG010000110.1:0-7920 GCA_034002585.1 Paludibacter sp. | reverse complement strand
CATAAACCGGATAAAAAGGTTGAGGATCGTATCCACGACGTTTGGTAAATTCGTCTCTGAATTTCGCAGTCCAGTTTTGTGAACCCATTTCCCAACTATCCTGATGGAATGTCTTTAAACCACCCTTTTGATTTTTATCAGGAATGCCGGTTCTTGCCAGCAACTTTTCAGTAAAGTTTGCCATGTGCGCATTAATGGCGGTAGTATCAAACTTATCGGCCTCAAATCCTACACCCGGCAACGGAGCAGGTCGGGTTACCGCCCCATTATTCCTGCTTCCAAAGCGGATTATCGTCCAATTGCCTTCAGGCACTTTCCAATCCAATACACTATCTGATTTAAGATAGGGGGTTACATCAATGATCGAAGATGAAAGAATAGTAGCCTTTTTGTCTGCTTCCTTATAATCGGCAAATGAAGATAAAAAAGGCTTAACTCCAGGCATAGATGTGTAAGGTGCTCTGTAATAGATTGCCTTTTCCAGAATATCACTTATTCGGAAATCACCTGCTGGAGTTGGGAAAGCCAGCACTGCCACATCCTCGTAATAGTCTAACCAACGTTGACGTAGTTCATGTGTAAATCCATATTCTCCGAAAAAAGGATTCATAGGTGGCGCTTTAGGCAGCACAATTGTTCCCTTTTCATTGCCGAACACCTGGATTGAACTATGTACTAAATGTTTCATCGATTGTTCGCCCGAAACCCAGGGACCTCCACTTCCGGTCCAACCGGGACCAACACCGAGCGAAATGTCAATGCCCAGTCGCTCTGTTTCCCTAACCATGTAAGTAAATAAGTCCATCCATTCCTCACTCATAAAATCCACTTTTCCGCGCGGAACACCAACGTTTACTTCTAAAAAGAGCACATGGCCAAGTCCCACTTCTTTCATCGATTCCAAATCAGCTGTGAGACCTTCTTTTGTAATATTACCATCCATAAAATACCAGTATACTCCCGGGCGATATTCATCAGTTGGATTTAGGAAACCAGCTTTAAACTCCTCAATTGATTGTTTCTTTTGTCCCTGATTTGAACATGAAATTCCTGTTAAGGCTAAAAACACCCCAATCATGGCATTGATAAAAAATTTGTTTTTAGTCATCGTTTTTCATTTTTGATTATTGAATTGAGTGTTGTTAATCATTTACAGCACTATCAGTTTTTGAATTGCATAAGGAACATTGCCTTTGAGCTGAATAAAATAGGCCCCTTTCGGCAATGGAATATCGATGGTCTTTTGACCCGTAAACTGCTCACGATGAGCGAATACAGCATTCCCTTGCAAATCATAAATTGTAATTTCATCTGCCTGATGCAGACCAGTATTGATCATCAACTTATCTTTCACAGGATTAGGGTATACCCTGAAATGAGCCTGCATGATGTCGGAAATTCCGGTAGATATATCAGGATAAAGCTGTTTTTGCGGAACAACTTCGCGAGGATTAGATGCACTGCTCCATTCAAGCTTTATTGAAGCATCGCCTGTTCTTTCGGCAAAATCTACCCTGATAGGCACTTTCTTTCCGGCTGTTAAAGCAATAGTACCTGTAAGGGTTGTACCACTTACTGTTCCAATCCATCCATCGATAACTAACTGATTATCTATCCACACTCTACCCATGTCGTTCACTGTCAGGTAGAAAGTATAATCTTCAGAGAACAATGGTTGTAGTTGACCTAACCATCGGATATTCCAGAAATCATTGCTGACGTCGCATCCGGGGCTCACATCGACCCAGTTGTGTTGTATCATTGGATCAATTTCAGAACAGATTGAATCTTTAAACCAGGTTCTCCCACCTACAGTGGCCGACCATATTGTTTTTAATAGTCCGGTTCCATTTCCGGCATAAGCAGTGTACTTTTCAGTGAACTCAATTTTATTCAACTTAAAATCTTCGGTTGCGTTTTTAATAAAAAACCTGATAACTTTTTGTCCACTGCTAAGCGTTATATCTACCTCCTTAGTGGTCCAGTTGGATGTTCCACCCGAATTAGGGAAATTTATAACTCCTGTCTTATCCTCTCCATCCACATAAATAATCGCTTCATTTCCAATATTGTTGGAAGCATAATGTATTTTAGCAGAATAGGTAGAGAGAACACCATCTGAATTTACATTCACGGTGTAAACAAGCCACTCATTTGCATTCAGCCAGCCAATATTGTAGCCACCTCCTGCTTTTTCTTCAATATCTACCGATTCTTCGGGTCGGTAAGCGCCACCGGAATTTCCAAAGGATGCATCCGAATAAGCTACACCAGCACCACCTTTATCGAAATCTTCAAATTGTACTGTACCAGGTATATTCATGGTTATAAAGGGTGCCTGGGGTTCGGTGTTTAAAGCCGAAGAACTGAAATTGTATTTAAACCTTCGATCAGGTGCTGCTTCTCCATCAGTGAAAAAGGCACTTACATCATTTAAATGTTGCGGATTATCGGCCCATTTGAAATGGAACTGAGGAATACCGCTTGTAATGCCTAATGCCGCCCGGGAAATGGCTATTTCCATCTCAGTGCCCTGATAGGCCAAATGACAACTCACTGCATCTCCCCATTGCTGACCATTCCAACGTTTCAGGCTTGTTTGGGTGACCGAACTCACACCTAAATTTACAACCACATCATAACCTTCCCAACCTGTACCAGTATTCCGGTCAAGATCGATAAACAGTAACATCCAGTTAGGGTCGGTATGAGGTGTAATATCCCGCACCGTTTTAACGTAGAAATAAATATTAGTGTCGTCAAAACCAACTTTCGACGACATAATGTCGTTGCGGCCAGTTGTATTGGTATATTTCAATCCTCCATACCCGTTGTGGCTGCGATGGCGGGTGTCGCCAATTGCATCTCTGAACTCAGTAGTGATTGACTGCCAATCAGTATAGTTATTATCGATCACGATATTGGCACTTGCAGTTTGGGGTAAAACCTGACGTACTCCTTTATACTTCCTGAGATTCTGAACCATCTGCATGTAATAGTTATCAGAATAACCGCCCTTCATGGGATGGATCGCACGATTAAATTCTGAATTGTATTGGTCAACAAAAAAGAAATTACTCGAACGACGTAAAAAGGTTCCTACTTTTTCATCTTTATATTTACCTGCTGTCCATTCATTCCAGTCGTTCAGGTAAAGGAAGTCGGGATCCGATGCAAGTGCTTCATCCCAACGTTCCTGGAAATAAATACCATAGCCTTCGGGATTTTCCACCGTTTTGCCCAACCAGGGTACATAGGTGGGCTTAGGCAGATCGTAATCGTCAAGGTCGGGTTGGCCCGTTGCCCTGCTCCACGATTTTCCAACGAATGAAGTCGGATGTTGAGCCGGAGTTACGGCAGCCTGTTCTTTGATTCCATTGAGAGGAGAAACTAAATCGGCCGGATTCATATCTTTTACTCTTGAATCGCTTAAATCGTATCCAAAACTCCAGTTGCCCTCTGTTCCTATATAGCGTTTTCCGTTCCATTGGTAATAGCCCCACCACATGCTTCGGGTTGAAAAGAAATCTTTCACTTCCTGCGTATAATCAGTCAGAAACTCAGTGGTATAATCGGGATTGCCATAGTTTGGATGGTTAGGATTAGTCACAGCATCGGGATCATAATTGGGATTGACATTTGTCCAGATGTTTCCTGTTGCATCTTTTGCCGGTGTAGTATTGTACAGCAGCAGAGGTTTTCCATCCCAATAGAACCACAAATCCTTGTACCGTTCCTGTTTGTAAAAATAGTTGTACAGATTCTGAACCACAGTAATCACAGGACCGTTGAAAGCCCAAAAACAAAATTGAGGTACTTTATTTCCTTCAGCCTTCATTTTTACCATTGTACTCAGAAGAGTTTCCCATTCGTCCCAGTATTGTACCGCATTTGTAACGTCCAGAATAATCATATCCACTCCAGCATTGGTAAGCAGGGCCATGTCCTTGCGAATAACCCATTCGTCCTGACTCAGGAAGTAACCCATTTCAGGTTCAGCCCAATGATAGCCTTGAGGAGCTGATCCCCATATAGGGTGGTCACCATCTAAACGAGCCGATGGATCGGTGCTAAGAATCTTAGTGACATCTGCTGAATAAGGTTTGGGATACATAGAATAGCGATCCTCGGAATGCCAGGTAATATAAAATATACCAGCTATCCGTCGTTTATCCGATTTTTCTTCCAACAGATCGTCGTGTAAGGGCATTTTTCTGCCCAGGCCATCGGTAGCCACCCAGGTATCGGAATACAGGTCGCGGTAGGGGCTTTCAAAAATTACCGTGTCGGCAGGATTAAAAACATTATCTTTGTATATACTTTTCACATTCACTTCGTGCAACCTCAAATTCGCATCTCGCTGAGCTACTGAAATATAGCCAGTCTTTTCGATTTCCATTGCCGAGAATTGCCCGAGAATAGTCATATTTTTGTCGTACACAGTTCCTGAAGTATATATTCCATTCTCTTCGCCCGATAATTCGATTCTCACAAACGGCATCCCGTTGTAATACACATATATTTTTGTATCGAAGTCTTCGATTCGCAAGGTACCCTTTTGTAAGAAACTGTTTACACCTAACGGTTTAGGTATCATAATTTGAGTTACAGGGGTTGCATTGAATTTATAGGGTCCGGTAAATTGCATGATCATTTTAGAACCATCCGGTGAAGGATAAAATGCTATCCCCTCACTATTAAATCCCGGATCGCCGTGATGAGGCTCCTGAATTTTATCTGAATTTGCTTCAATACGAATGACTACACCACCACGGTTTGATCCGGCTGCATAATCAACAATTGATTCGAAGAGGTAGGGAGGAGTGTATGGAAGTTTGGAACAAATAATTCGTTTCTCAATCCAATAGAACTCTAAAGCACCTTTAGCAATGTCTTTTGCAGTGAAAATGCGCGGCATGGTAGCATTCCATTGTCGGTAAAATTTCATATCGTCCCATCCGGCCGTGAGATTGAAATGTTGTGAATAGAAACTATCAAATGTAGCAGTTGGTTTATCATTATCAAATGCACCATTTCCAAACGGTATTACTGCATTGGAAGGTGCACTGGCAACACTGTTACCTGCGGAATTGCGGGCAGTTACTGTGAAGGTGTAACTGGTACCAATAGTCAAACCGGCAACAATTATCGGGCTTGAACTACCTGTGGCTGTAATTCCACCCGGAGAGGAAGTTACTGTATAATCTAAAACAGGTGCACCTCCGGTGTTGACAGGAGCTGTAAACTCAACAGAAGCGTAAGAATCACCTGCTGTAGCTACTACATTGGCAGGGGCATCGGGGGCCGACTGAGCAACAGGCATCTGAATTTCAGCACTGTATAGTCTCATTGCAGCATCTCGTTGTGCAATACCCACTTTGCCTTCCACTTCTACTTCCATACCTGTAAAAGTGCCTACACTGGTCATGTCTGAATTGTAAACGGTTCCCGAAGTATAAACGCCTCCGGTCAAACCTCCGAGGTCAATACGAAAGTAGCGTAAACCTCTGAAATAGACATAAAGCGATGTTCCGAAATCTTCAATTCGAATGGTCCCCTTATCACTAAACAGTGTGGTAACACCGGCAGGCTTTGGCACATTTATCTTTGTTATTGTTGTCGAACCAGCACCATTATCAACGCCTGAAAACTGAACAACCATATTTTGCCCGTCATTTGTTGGATAAAAAGCAATACCTTCCCTGTTAAATCCCGGATCGGAATTAGGATCTTGTAAAGCTTCAATATTACCTGAAGATTTAGCTCTTACTATCATACCTCCACGGCCTGAGCCGGCTGACCAATCAAGCACAGCTGAAAACACATAGGGTGTTTTGTAAGTTGTTTTTGATCGTAATATGCGTTTCCCGGGCCACACAAACTGCAAATATCCTGATGCAATATCACTTGCATTAAAAGGAAAGCTGGCAATATCCATCATGTCCCATTGATTATAAAAAACAGTACCATTCCAGGTATTAAACACCTGAGAGTATGAAACACTAAAATTGGTTGATGGCTTGTCGCTGTCGAAACCAGGCACTTCGGCATACACCGAAAAAACAATCAATAGACTGAGTATAGTGATTAAAATCTGTTTATTGGCTCTTGATTTAAGTATGTTCATTGTAAAAATATTTAGTGTGTCAATAAAAAAAATAAATTCAATCAAAGATTGTTTTGTGTAAGCAGTAGTGTTTTGATAAATATAGTTGAGGTGAGGCACTATTGATTTTTATCAGAGGCTATTTAATGTAAATAGCCTCTGATATGAAAATTCAGTTGAAGCTGATTTTTTTAGTTCACTATCAGTTTAATAACACCTGATTTTTCAGAACCCTGAACCTTAACGAGGTACATTCCAGCTTTCAGATCGTTCGATAAAATGAGTTTTTCACCACCTGCTGCAGATCGGGTAAGTAGATTTTTACCTTGCAGATCAATTAATGAAACCGAATGCAGTCCGCTTAATCCTTGTAAATCTAAGACTATCGAACTTCCATCGTTATAAACGCTAAATTTTGATTCCAGTGAATTAACTCCTGTAGTTGTAGATTCAATTTCCACCTTAGAACTGTAGATTTTAAAATCAAAAACACGAGCTGCATAGCCTACTCTGCCTTTTTCGGCTACTTCCATGCCGGTAAAGGCACCCTTACTTACTAAATTAGCATCGTAAACGGCACCTGATGTGTAATTGCTGCCAGTTAACCCACCAAGGTCGATACGGATATACCGTGCTCCGTTGTAATATAAATAGATGGAAGTGCCAAAATCCTCAACACTGATAGTAGCTCTGGTATGCAGGTTGGCGACTACTGCCGGTTTGGGAACTAATATCTTAGTGATTGGGGTTGTAGATCCACTATATGTTCCCGAAAACTGAACAACCATATTCTGTCCGTCAATCGTTGGATAAATTACAATACCTTCACTGTTAAATCCTCCATCAGCTCCTGGATTTTGCATATCTTCCAATGTAGAGGCAGATGCGTTTACCCTTAAAACAATTCCTCCTCCAAATCCCTGCGGTGCATCGTAATCAACATCAGTTGTAAAACGATAAGGGGATGTAAAATCAGTTTGTGAACGAAGGGCGCGCTTTTCAACCCAGGCAAATTGAAAATATCCATTGGCGAAATCTGTAGCTGCTGCTGTAAAGGCCCAGGGTTCCCACTGATTATTGAACACCCCAAGGTCGGTGGCTGCATCCAACGTTTGGTTGTAGCTGCTTGTCCAGCTGGCAGTTGGCTTATCGCTGTCGAAAGCCATATTGGCCGCAGGTGTAACTGCACCTGAAGGAGCACTGGCGGCACTACTGCCTGCTGTATTGCGGGCGGTTACCGTGAAAGTGTAGCTGATTCCATTGGTTAAGCCGGCAACAATCAACGGACTGGTTAAGCCGGTAGTAGAGATTCCACCAGGAGTAGAAGTTACAGTATAGTCTAAGATAGAGGAACCTCCATCGTTTGCAGGTGCTGTAAACGAAACCGAAGCATAAGCATCTCCTGCTGTTGCCACAACATTGGTAGGAGCATCAGGCGGAGTTTGGGCTACCGGCATCTGGATCTCTGCACTGTAAAGCCTCATGGCTGCATCGCGTTGCGCAATAGCCAGCTTGCCTTCCGACTCCACTTCTATGCCTGTAAAAGTACCTTTGCTCACCATATCGGCATCGTATACAGTGCCCGAAGTATAAACTCCACCCGCCAAATCACCAAGGTCTATACGAATGAAGCGGGCTCCCCTGTAATAAATATAGAGAGAGGTACCAAAATCCTCGATGCGGATAGTACCCTGATCACTAAAGAGCGTGGTGACACCTGCTGGCTTTGGAACATTTATTTTGGTGAGGGTGGTAAGTCCAAATCCATTGTCAACGCCGGAAAACTGAACAACCATGTTTTGTCCATCATCACT
>JAVFAG010000109.1:0-8005 GCA_034002585.1 Paludibacter sp. | reverse complement strand
GAATTCCATCGCAGGTTACAACGGTTGAGCCCAATGCTTTTAAGGATTGCAACGGATTTAATACCCTTTTGATAGAAAGGAACGTGGCAACCCTGGGAGATTATGCTTTTAGCGGATGTACCGGCATAAATAAAATTGCCATCGCGCGGTCGGTGCCTCCAACCGTTTTTGCGAATACATTCAATGGTATATCCAGAGTAACATGCCGGGTTGTGGTACCCACCGGAGCATCGCATAGCTATCAAACCACCGCCATCTGGTCGGGTTTTATTTACTATTCCGAGTCCGACAATCCGGTATCATCCGTTTATGAAACATCAGTCAACCAAATTAAACTGCAATACATCTCCGGAGGATTGATGCTGGAAGGTCTGTCGGAAGGCGAAGTGGTAACCATGTACGATTTGAGAGGCATTCTCCTGAAACAAGAACGCATTTCGGGAAGTTCTCTGTTTATCAAATTATATCCCGGAGAGATTATCTTACTGAAAGTATCGGACAGCGTGTTTAAAGTGGTTGGCACCAGGGATTAGTAAACTTCATCGTAAGGATGTTGATTTAGGATTAGTCTTGGATTAGCCTTTTCCTATCTCCGTTAGCTCACAACCCTTCCGTCAGCGCTTTCCGTATCATCTGCTTTATTTCCAACTGCTTCACATCTACCTCGCGGCGGCGGTCGGGGCGGTAGAGGGTAGAGTAGCGTGGTTTGGCGGGACGGATTTTTAAATCGTCGAGATTGCCGGACACATCCACTCCCAGCTGGAAAGGCACGGGGCTATCGGTGACTGAAATGTGATAGTTGAAATTCATATCGAGGTTGTGCTTGCCCGAAATCACCGCTTTGTATTTGTCCATCACCAGTTGGAAGGGATAAATATCTACTTCATTTCTGAATATCGTAAATTCGGCAGCTAAACTATCCACCTTGTTTACCGTTTTTTTATTGAACATCAGAATCTTGGCAATTTCGGAAAAGGTCTCGCCATCCATCAGCACTAAGTCTTCGCCGCTCACCGAAGCCACACCTCGCAGGGTGGATGGTTTGAAGCGATAGGTGGAATCGAGGTAGGTCTCGGCAGCCAGGTGAAACTCTCCTCTTCCGCCGAATGACCGCAACATGGGCATTATCGTGTCGATATCCGGAATCATCATCAGTAGCTCTTCAATTTCGATATGGGTAAGGTGAAAGTCGAGCCCCACGAAAAGATGGTTGCGGCGCGGGGTGTGGTAAAGCGCGTTGAGCTGCATTCGTGCAGCCGAGGCAGTAAAGAGCACACTTTCGAGACCGAGCAGTCCGTCTTTTATGGTGATGGAGCCACGCACGTTACTCAGCACATCGGTGGAGACAAAGGCTTCATCGACACGTACGTTAAGTTGAAAATCGATGCCTTTGGGAACCATAAAGGGGGAGGATGCGACTACCTTCTGTTGGGAAGCACCCGCCGGCAGACCTGATGTCGAAGACTCTGGAACACTCTCTTGCGAATTTGACACTGACAGACCTGTAGGAGAAACTTCTTTAGTGCTCTTCTGCGAATCAGGCGTTGACACTACTTCCTTCCCGTACCCAAACCCATCCATCAACTTCATCAAATAATTCACATCGGTTGTTGACGAAACAAAATCAAAATTTCCTTTCAGCAAGCCCTTGTTTTCAAGATACGCAGTTAAATTCGAGACCGTTCCGGTGAGACTAAAATCGGAATATCCTATCAGCAACCGACTGTCTTTCAACACCAATTCATCGCGTGTAAAATCAAAATCAACAGCAGGAATCCGCACCTCAGGTTCGAGCGACGATAAGCGAATCGTAGCATCCTGCATCCGAACATGCCCTTTGGGAATCCAACTCAGCGAGCCTGCAGTGGCCTGTTTATCTTCTTCCAGTAAGGTCGTCAGCTTCATCGGGCCGGTGTTTACCCTTTCGTTACCCATTTCAGCATTCAGAGAATTGACATCCCCATCGATTTCGAGAACCATGGCTAAGGTCGAATCCATCAGGTTTGAAACAGCTGCGTTAAGCTTCAATTCACTGAGGATGGCCGAGGTAGAATCGCCCTGCTGAACCAGCAAACGATCCGATAGAAGTTGAAAGGACATAAACGAAGCCCTGGCCGAACTGGTTGCTGGTGCTTGTTTTTGACCATCAACTTTACCCAATGAGTTTGTCGGTTGTTGCGAGTGAATACCTCCTTTTAACGCACCTGCGGCCGGAAGTTGAAATGCCAGATCAGCAAAACGACACTCGGCTTTAATCGTATAGTACTCCGCTGAAAAGTCGCTGATGCGGAACGAACCATCGACCTTCATTTTATCAAATTCAACATTCATCATCTGCGAAAACAGGAATCGAAGGTTCATCGTTCCGCGGGCTATTCCCCTGAGGTCGATGTTCATATCATTGGGAAGCATCGGAGCTGCATCGGCGAGACTCAGCGTTCCACCAGCATTCAGTGTAAATCGCATATCACCCATCAGATCGTCGATACGACCGCTACCGGAAATATGAGAATTGAAGGTGCGGGCATCGAATTTCCTTACTAAAATATGCCAGTTTTTCTCCTCCTTCAGGTCGAGCACCACATCGGCCTTACCGCTCATATCGCGCAGCTGATACGGCATTCCTTCGTAGGCAAACGAAGCTTTTTCGAGATCAATATTCACCATCAGATGTGGCAGCGAACTGTCGTTTACCACGCCTTTCAGTGTTCCGTTGAGTGCCGCTTTTCCATCAAGATTAATTCCTTCGAGGTAGTGGGTAAAAGATGCAGGAACCATTTTCAGCAAAGGTTTAACAGGCAGTTTTCCTTCCGAAGCGAAGCTAATATCCATTATCAAATCGCCGGATGAGCTGTTATTTTCAACTTCTGCCTGTAACTCGAGCGGCAAATCATTTAGTTCAACCTCAGCATTTTCCATCTGAAGTAAAATCCGGTTCATCGCAAAGGAATAATCGGTGGAGATGCGGGTGGAAACTGAATCGAGGTAAGTCACCGAATCGTAGTCCAGCGAGAGCGATGGCGAAGATAGATTCAGCAAACCCGTGAAAAGGTCGGTTTTTCCCTCCATCGTCATCCTGCCGTGAACTGCATTCATATCCACTTTCAGCTTCATCGGCACATCGTGGTATCCTATAGTTACATTGCTGAGATCAATTTTATCTATTGAAAGGCGGGTAAAAGGAAGTTCGAAAGCAGCGGTATCTACCTCAGCAGAGGGAGGCATCACCGAATAGTTAGCCTTTCCGGAAGCATCCACATAAGCATTCACTAATGCATCGGACAAAAGCACCTCACGCACTACCAGCACATCGTTTTTCATAAACTCCATTACATCGAAGGTAACACAGGCAGTTGCCGCCCGCAACAGGGTATCGGAGGGCGCATCGTCCATGGGATTCACCATCGATACGCCCTGCAGGTGCAGCGCAAATTCGGGAAAAGTACTGAAGAAAGTCAACTCCACGCGCTCTACTTTAGTTTCGCAGGTCAGCATTTTAGCGAGTTCCTTCTGCACCACCGGCGTGATTTTCTCCGGAGTAAATACCCCCCACACCAGCACAGCGACAGCGATCATCACAGCGATAATGAGCGAAGCCAATGTCCATAAAAGAATTTTTATTGTTGTCTTCATAAGGAAAAATTGGTACTCAGAGTGTTCAAAATCAAATCAGTTTCACAATTGAATGAATAATAGTAACCGAGTCTTTATCCATTTTAGAGAATGCAAACCATTTTTTGCCTACATCTTTGAGCGATGCGCCAATGTGGTAAACATCCCGTTGGTCGATTATCAGGAATCGATCATGCGCTTTATCGAAGTGGGTTATTTTTAATGTTGGGTATTGAGCATTAAATTTTTCAACATCTAACATCAGCTGCTTTGAAATGTTTTTGGTAAGAATGTGGCATTGCACATTGGTATTCTTTTTACTTAAAAGCGTAAGTACAGTATCATCAATATAGTTGTCAACCAGCACAATACTTTCTTTTGCCGTCCGCACCAAATCTGAGACAAAACTATAAGCATCAAATACTTGTCCATCAAAAAAAATCCCTTGACTGTGCGTTATACCCTTGTTTTCCAAGGCCTTAAAGACTTGTTCAAACTTTTGATCGCTTTCCAGCTGCTTACTTTCAATCCTGTCTAATCGAAGATTTATCAAAGAGTTTTGCAACAACATCTGTCGCATTTTCACAAAGCTATCCATTACTCTAACACTCACCATTACAGCTGTTTCGCTTTTAAGTACAGCTGATAGCATTGCAACTCCTTGTTCGGTAAAAACATATGGATTAGTTCTTCTTTTTGCAGTCGCAAATTGCGACCGCAAATTGCTGTTTTTCTCCGTGGTCGCAATTTGCGACTGCAAAGCTGACCATTCCACATTCGACAATTGAAACATAAAACTTTCAGGAAATCTCTCGATATTGCGTTTTACCTGTTCATTAATTCGTTTTGTTTCAACATTATATAGTTCTGCCAGATGGTAGTCAACCATCACCATTAAATTACGAATTGTAAATATCCTATTTTCGATTAGTTTTTCTGAAATACTTAACCCTTTACTCATACCAGTCCCAATATTTAATTCAAAACAACTCAACTTTCAACATGCAATACTTTCATAACCGCTAAAGTCCTCCACTCACTTTCTTAAACACAAATTCGGTATCAAAATCATCCTTGTATTTCAGGCTGGTAGCTGTCAGCTCCGTGACCTTATAAAATTTCGGAACCTTATTACCACCCATCGTCATGATATGGTAATGTGTCAGGTCATCTTTCACTAAAGTCCATTCAAAGGCCTGACCTTCGGCTTCGGTAACATCGTCGGCTGTATCCCAGGTAACGCCTTTGTAGTCGGCATCGTAGCGGTAAAATTCGGTTTTGTCGCCCTGCTGCGACTGCCATTTGCCGATAAGCAGGCCTTCGTCGAAAATCAGCTCTTCGGGAACACAGGAAGTAAGCACTAAGCTCAGGACGATTGAAATCAGGGAGATAGAATGGTGGCTTTGCATAGTTTCAACATTTAATAAGAGTTTGAAATGCACAAATTTACAACATTTTTTACTACCTTTGCACGCGACAAATAGATGTTTTAAAAATTAAATGTAATTTTTTTGTATGAATGTAGTTACAAAAACCATCGCACTGGGCGATGGACGTGAAATTACCATCGAAACCGGTAAGTTGGCCAAACAGGCCGATGGTTCGGTGATGGTACGCATGGGCAACACCATGCTGCTGGCAACAGTTTGCTCGGCAAAAGATGCCGCTCCCGGCACCGACTTTATGCCACTTTCGGTGGATTATAAAGAAAAATTCGCTGCTTTCGGACGATTCCCCGGCGGTTTCCTCCGTCGTGAAGGACGCGCTTCTGATTATGAAATTCTGGTATCGCGTCTTGTGGACCGCGCTCTGCGTCCGCTTTTCCCCGACGATTACCACGCTGAAACCTTTGTAAATGTGATCCTTTTCTCCTCCGATGGAGAAGATATGCCTGATGCACTGGCCGGACTGGCTGCTTCGGCTGCCCTGGCTGTTTCGGATGTGCCCTTCAACGGACCTATCTCGGAAGTGCGCGTTGCCCGCATCAATGGCAAATTCATGGTGAATCCTACTTTCAAGCAATTGGAAGAAGCCGATATGGAAATCATCGTTGCTGCTACCCTCGACAATATCATGATGGTGGAAGGTGAGATGAAGGAAGTGAGTGAAGACGATTTACTGGAAGCAATGAAGGTAGCACACGAAGCGATCAAGGTTCATTGCCAGGCGCAGATTGAGCTGATGGAAGCCGTGGGTAAAACCAAAAAACGTGAATACTGTCACGAAGAAAACGACGAAGAACTGAAAAAGGACATCTGGGCTAAGACCTACGATAAAGTATATGCCGTTGCCAGCTCGTGCAATACCGACAAGCATTCGCGTATAGAGAATTTCGAAGCTGTAAAAGCTGAATACATTGCAGCCCTGGAGCCCGAAGTGGCTGAAGAAAAGAAAGGTCTGATCAGTCGCTACTACCACGATGTGGAAAAAGAAGCGATGCGTCGTTCGATTCTCGACGAAGGCAAGCGTCTCGATGGACGTAAAACCACCGAAATCCGTCCTATCTGGTCGGAAGTGGATTACCTCCCGGGAGCACACGGTTCGGCCGTATTTACCCGTGGCGAAACACAGTCGCTTACAACCGTTACGCTGGGTACTAAGCAGGATGAAAAAATCGTTGACGAAGCCCTCAACCAGGGTAAGGAACGCTTCCTGTTGCACTACAACTTCCCGCCTTTCTCGACCGGTGAAGCCCGCCCATCGCGAGGTGTTGGCCGTCGCGAAGTAGGTCACGGTAACCTCGCCTTCCGTGCGTTGAAACCGATGATTCCGGAAAATTATCCCTACGTGGTACGTGTTGTTTCCGATATTCTCGAGTCGAATGGCTCGTCGTCGATGGCTACTGTATGTGCAGGAACCCTTGCACTGATGGATGCCGGTGTAACCATCAAAAAACCGGTTTCGGGTATTGCCATGGGATTGATTTCCGAAAACAAAGGCAAAAACTTCGCAGTACTTTCCGATATTCTGGGCGATGAAGACCACTTAGGTGATATGGACTTTAAGGTAACAGGTACCAAAGATGGTATCACCGCTACACAGATGGACATCAAGGTAGATGGATTGTCGTACGAAATTCTGGAAACAGCACTTCGTCAGGCCAAAGAAGGCCGTTTGCATATTTTGGGCAAGATTCAGGAAACGCTGGCTGAGCCACGTGCCGACCTGAAACCGCATGCACCGCGCATCGTGGTGATGTTCATCCCGAAAGAGCTGATTGGTGCGGTAATCGGACCTGGTGGAAAAATTATTCAGGGCATGCAGGCTGAAACCGGTGCTGTAATTTCGATTGAAGAAATCGGCGATCAGGGTCGTGTGGAAATAGCTGCCAACAACAAAGCCGCTATCGACGCCGCCGTTGCCAAAATCAAAGGCATCACTTCGATTCCTGAAGTTGGTGAAATTTATCCTGCCAAGGTGAAATCGGTTATGCCGTACGGATGTTTTGTTGAATTCCTTCCCGGCAAGGAAGGCTTACTTCACATTTCCGAAATCGACTGGAAACGCATTGAAAAGATGGAAGATTCAGGAATTAAGGAAAACGACATGCTGGAAGTGAAACTGCTTGATGTAGATGCAAAGACAGGTAAGTTTAAACTGTCGCGCAAGGCGTTGTTGCCACGTCCGCCGAAAGAAGAAAAGCCACAGGCATAATTTGACAAAAACAGAATTTCTTTTTAATTCTTACTTATTGAACTGTCCCGGGAAATTTCCGGGACAGTTTTTTATAGGCAAAAAAATCGTCATACTTTACATTTACACAAGTTCCTTGGGTTTACATATTACTTTTCAAAAAAAGCAAACAGCAATTTTGCATTCTTTGAAATACAAAAACAGGCCGATATTGTATTTTATAAAATACATTTTGTATGTTTGCGAAACAGTTTGTTGAACACGAAAAACCTTGCTAAATAAAATGCTATGTTTGACGTCAAAATTCACAGCAATAACACCAGCAATGAGTGGTTGATCCGGCAATTTGAGGTTTTAAAATTCTCAAATGCTACGTTAGAGGAGAAATTTATTCCCCGTCCCGACATCTCCATCGTGTTTCATTTTAAGGATCAACCCCTGATCAGGGGAGAAAAAAACATTCAACTGGAACCCTATTTTGCAGCTCCAATTATTCCCAGTTCGTTGGTTCTTAATTTCCATGGCGAGATGGACACTTTCATTGTCATCTGCAAACCGACTGTTTTTACCCGGGTTTTCGATTTGGATTTAACTCCTGTAAAAAAGCGGAGCATCGATCTTCCCAGGGAAATATTTAATCAGCTATGGAACGAATTAAGCGTTCTGACAACCACTCAGGAGCGCATCCATCATTTTACCGGCTTTATCAATTCGTATCAGACGACACCCTATCAACCGGATGCAATTGATATTTTTTACA
>JAVFAG010000108.1:5955-8022 GCA_034002585.1 Paludibacter sp. | reverse complement strand
TCATATTTTTGCAAGGTTTTTCACTAAATTGCAAAAAACCTTGCAAATAATACCATAATAATCCAACGCGAAATCAACAAAACAGTGTTAACAATCAACATGTTCGCCCGTTTTTAAGGGACGACTAGTTAATCAGCCACAACAGGATTGGAGCAGTACATCATTTGCATCTGTTCCCGGAGGTGTAAGCGGCGCTGATGATGAATGGGTAGAACTATTTATTAAATCTGACGGGATTGATTTTACCGGCTGGAGCATAGAATTGATGGATGGTACCAATGTGATTGGGGACCTTACATCAACCGGTGCTTTTGATGTGTCAAACTACATTGGAACGGGAAGCTTTACAAATACAGTTTCAGGAGATTATCTGGTACTTGGGAATGTAGATGGTTCAGGAGCAATGAATAATAGCATTACCATTAATTTGAAAGACCCGAGTGGTATAATTGTCGATGTGGTGAGCTTATCAAGTGGATCATCGACAATATATAATGAAACGCACCAACGCTTCCCGAACGGACTCAATACCGGTTCTTCTGCTGATTGGACCAAAGGGCAGGCCAGCATCGGCGCTGCCAACACCGGGCCAAGCGTAACGCTTACGGTCAATAATGCAACCATTGCCGAGAATGCCGGTACGTCCACAGTTACGGCAACACTTTCAGCCACGTCAAGCTTGGCAACTACCGTAAACCTCTCTGTTTCCGGAACGGCCACCTCAGGAACCGATTATTCCTTGTTATCAACCAGCATTGTCATCCCGGCAGGTTCCACAACCGGAACGGCAACGATTACGGCTGTTCAGGATTTGTTAGATGAGGAAGATGAAACAATGATTGTTGATATTTTTTCGGTAACCAACGGAACGGAAGCGGGTACACAGCAACAAACCGTGACCATCGCCGACGACGATGACCCGCCAGTGGTCACCCTATCGGTTTCTCCGGCCAGCATCTCCGAGGAAGGCGGAATATCCACTATTACGGCCACTTTATCGGCAGTTTCGGCAAAAACGGTGACGGTAACCCTCGCTGTTTCAGGAACTGCAACCGGAAGCGATTATATGCTTTCGCCAACCACTATTACCATCAATGCAGGCAGTACCAGCGGTACTGCAACCGTTACAGCTGTTGGTAATAGCTCTGCAGAAGGAAGTAAAAGTGTAATAGTTGATATTGATATTGTTACCAACGTAACAGAAAGCGGGGTCCAGCAAAAAA
Source organism: Paludibacter sp. (assembly GCA_034002585.1). Taxonomy (GTDB): domain Bacteria; phylum Bacteroidota; class Bacteroidia; order Bacteroidales; family Paludibacteraceae; genus Paludibacter. The sequence continues at coordinate 6,799 of JAVFAG010000108.1, read as the reverse complement.
CAATCACTATTCTTGATGATGAAATAGCCACAGTCACTTCTGTTTCAAGTACAACAGCTAATGGAAGTTATAAGGCAAACGATGTGGTGGTGGTAACTGTTACGTTCAGTTTCCCTGTAACTGTTACCGGGACTCCGCAGTTGACGCTCGAAACTGGCACCACCGACCGGGTGGTTAATTATTCTTCCGGTTCTGGTACCAATACGCTGTCGTTCAATTATACCGTTCAGTCAGGAGATACCAGTACAGATCTGGATTATGTGTCGACTGGTTCGCTCAGATTAAACGGAGGTACGATTCAAAACAGCGGGCAGGATGCTGATCTTACGCTTCTTTCTCCCGGAGCATCGGGTTCTCTCGGGGCTAATAAAGCGATTATTATTGACACGTCAGTACCTTCTGCGCCTTCCAGCCCTGATCTTGCGACCGGTTCCGATACCGGTTCGTCAAGCACCGATAATGTGACCAGCGACAACACCCCGACCTTTACCGGCACGGCTGAAGCCAATTCCACCGTGACAGTTATTTCCTCGGTGAACGGGACCCTCGGGACAACAACGGCCGATGGTTCGGGCAACTGGAGCTACACGGCAGGCACGATGACATCCGGTGCCCACAATATTACAGCTACGGCTACCGATGCAGCAGGAAATACCAGTTCAGCATCTTCGTCTTTGTCAATAACCATTGACACGACTGCACCTTCTGCGCCTTCCGGCCCTGATCTTGCGACCGGTTCCGATACCGGTTCGTCAAGCACCGATAATGTGACCAGCGACAACACCCCGACCTTTACCGGCACGGCTGAAGCCAATTCCACCGTGACAGTTATTTCCTCGGTGAA
>JAVFAG010000108.1:0-5945 GCA_034002585.1 Paludibacter sp. | reverse complement strand
GCCCTGATCTTGCGACCGGTTCCGATACCGGTTCGTCAAGCACCGATAATGTGACCAGCGACAACACCCCGACCTTTACCGGCACGGCTGAAGCCAATTCCACCGTGACAGTTATTTCCTCGGTGAACGGGACCCTCGGGACAACAACGGCCGATGGTTCGGGCAACTGGAGCTACACGGCAGGCACGATGACATCCGGTGCCCACAATATTACAGCTACGGCTACCGATGCAGCAGGAAATACCAGTTCAGCATCTTCGTCTTTGTCAATAACCATTGACACGTCAGCGCCTTCAATCACCAATGTAACTTCAATAAAAGAGGATGGAACGTATGGGATTGGGGAAACAATTGTGATTACTGTCACTTTTGATCAAATGGTACTTGTAACAGGCGTTCCCAGCTTAGAACTGGAAACCGGCATAATTGACCGGACTGCTGATTATACTTCAGGAACAGGCACAACAACACTTAGTTTTACTTATACCGCACAATCGGGCGACGAGTCAGCCGATTTGGATTACAAAGCAACCGGGTCGCTGGTGTTAAATGGCGGAACGATTCAGGATGCAGCGGGCAACAATGCAACTTTAACTCTGGCTGCCCCTGACGCTGCCGGTTCTTTGGGCGCTAATAAAGCGATTGTTGTTCAGGCTTTCCCTTCGGTTACCTTGTCGGTCGGAACATTAAGTATAGCGGAAGCTGCCGGTACATCAGCGGTTACTGCAACCTTGTCGCAAACGTCCAGTCAGGATGTGGTGGTTTCGCTTATTTATTCCGGAACGGCAGTGAATTCCACAGATTACACCGGGCCAACCAGCATTACTGTATTGGCAGGAAGTTTATCGGCCAATGCAGCAGCAAACGTGACGGCTATTCAGGATACAGACCCGGAAGGGGATGAAACCATTATTATTGATATTTTCTCGGTTCAGAAAGGATTTGAAAGTGGCGCTCAACAGCAAACGATCACCCTTGTTGACGACGATGCCCCTACGGTTGTCAGTGTTACTGTTCCCTCGGATGGCATTTACAAAGCAGGGCAAAATCTCGATTTTACGGTAACTTTTATTCAGACGGTAACGATCAATACCAGCGGAGGGGTCCCGTCTGTTCCGGTAACCATTGGTTCAACCGTTGTGAATGCTGCGTTAAGCGGAACGGTAACGGGAAGTACAACGGCTTTGTTCCATTATACCGTTCAAACAGGAGATGAGGATATCAATGGTATCTCTGTGGGGAGTGCTATCGCGCTGAACGGGGCTACCATACAGAATGTGGCCAATATGGATGCAATAACCACCTTAAACGGGGTCGCAAATACGGCCAATGTGAAAGTAGACGCCATTGTTCCTCATGCGCCGGTTGTTACCGGGATCAGTGCCGATACCAACATTGCCGGCGACGGGGTTACCAGCGATAAAACATTGCTGATTAACGGTACTTCGGAAGCCAATGCAAACATCAATGTGTTTATCGGGGCTGTAACCATAGGGACAGTTGTTGCCGACGGTTCCGGAAATTGGCAATTCGACCATACCGCAACTGCTTTGGCCGACGGCAGTTATTCAATTACTGCCACCGCAACCGATGCCGCAGGGAATACCAGTGTAAGCAGTGCGGTTTATCCGGTAACCATCGACACAGCACAGCCGGGAGTGGTCATTACCGGGAACATGACCAGTCCGGCCAACAGTCCGTTTATTGCCACCTTTACCTTCAGCCAGGAAGTGTATAATTTCAGTATTGGCGATATTACTGTCGGGAATGGCGCTGCCAGTAACTTTGTTGCAGCAAACGCCTCTGTTTATACGGCCACCATCACCCCGGCATCCAATGGTTTGGTAACTATCGATGTGGCCGCAGGTGTTGCTAACGACATGTCAGGGAATACAAATACTGCCGCTACGCAATACAGTCTTACGTATGATACGGTAAGGCCGGTCATTGTAATGAGCGGTCCTCTGAATAATATTGCCAACGGCCCGTTCACAACGACGTTTACTTTCAGTGAAGCGGTTACCGGTTTTGCCGGTAACGATGTCATTGTTGGAAACGGTACAATCAGTAGTTTCTCAGCTACCACTGCGAGTGTGTATACTGCTATGGTATATCCATCAGGCGACGGGACAGTTACTATTGATGTAAATGCGAATGTAGCAACGGATGCTGCCGGAAACCAAAATACTGCTGCAACCCGTTATTCTGTTAGTTATGATGGCACAAGGCCAACAGTGGTCATCAGCAGTAAAAATATAAACCATCAGAATGGTTCGTTCGTGACCGAATTTAAATTTTCAGAACCGGTCATTGGGTTTACACAATCTGATGTAAAAGTCAATGATGGCACGATAGCCAGTTTTGTATCGATAGGCAGCGATTTCTACTATGTTCAGGTTGACGGGGTTGTCGGGCTTATTGCCACTGTTGATGTTCCTGGGGGTGCTGTCCATGATAATTCGTTTAACCTGAATATTCCGGCAACTACGCTTACTGTTGAGTTCGACCGGACACCGCCAACAGTTCTTTGTAAGGATATGGTTCTTTACTTAGACGACTCAGGAAATGCAAATCTTACTGCTGAAGAAATCGATAACGGTTCAAACGACCAGTCCGGGATTGAAAGTCTGGCCATTGATAAGAGTTCATTTAGCTGCAGCAATCTTGGAGACAATACGGTTGTTCTGACGGTTGCAGATAAGTCAGGAAACATGGCTGTTTGTAACGCGACGGTGACGGTGAAAGAAAAAATTACGGTAATAACGAAAGATATTACTCTTATGCTTGATGCTGCCGGGAAAGCGTCCATCACGCCGGATCAGATCAATGACGGGTCGTTTGGATCGTGCGGCATTGTTTCGTACCAATTAGACAAAACGGATTTTAATTGCAGCCACGTGGGAAGCAATACGGTGACCCTTACCCTTACCGGGACCGGCGGAAGTACCGGTTCTGCTACGGCGCAGGTAACGGTTGAGGCCGTTAACATGCCACCCGTTTTCGACCCGGTCGCGGATATTACGGTACAGGAAGATGCCAATCCTTTTAACGTTACGGTGACCGGGATAAACAATGGCGATTGTATGGGCGATGTACAGCAGGTAGAAACAATAACAGTTGCCGGTACAGGAAATATTATCAAAAATATTGCAGTAGCTTATATCGCAGGGCAGGGCTCCGCTGTTTTGACCGTTTCATTAGATGAGAATGTATTTGGTGAAGCAGTGGTCACCATCACGGCCCGAGATAATGGTGGGACAGCCAATGGAGGCGTGGATTCCTATTCCTCATCGTTCAAAGTAATGGTACAGTCCGTGAACGATATGCCTGTGGTGACAGGAACCCTTGATCCTCAGAAAGCAGAAGTTGGCAACGACTTCTCGTACACCCTGCCTTCCGGTTTGTTTACCGATATAGATGAAGGTGATGAACTGACCTGTTCGGTGACAGCTGAAACAGGGAATATGCCCGACTGGCTAAAATTTGATGCTTCGACACTCCGTTTCAGCGGGACGCCGGCTGAATCCGATAAAGGTAACTTCCTGCTGACAATAACCGCGGTCGATAAGTCGGGGGCATCAGTCAGTGCTTATCTTGAAGTTATTGTATATCAACCTGCAGGCTCAGTTCTGGCCGGATACCTGTATCAGAAGGGGGAACTGCTGAATGGGGGAGCTATGGTCGCTCTTTATGAAGGGGTTGATGCAGTGCCGTCAACTGTTTTTAAGTTAATTACAAGGACTATGGTTTCGAGTCACGGTAGCTTTGGGTTTTATAATCTTTCACCTGGAAAGTACATTGTGGAAGCAACCATAACGGATACAGAAAAATACGGGAACCTGCTGACCACTTATTTTGACCGGGTGAACAACTGGAACGATGCTTCAGCTATACTGCTCGACAACAACAGTACACGGAATATTGATATGGTCATGCTTGAAAAGCCTGAACAGGATCAGGGGCATTTCATTATTTCCGGTTTCATTATTAAGATGGAGGGCAGTTTTGAAAAATCGGGGATGATAGAAAAAAGTACGGATGCAGATTCGGGAGAACCATTGCCCGGGGTGAATGTACTTTTGAAACAAAACGGACAAATAATGGCAACCTGCATCAGTGATGAAAATGGACATTATGAGTTTACAAACCTGTCGGAAGGGGTTTACCAGATTGAAGTGATGGTGCCCGGATTCAGCCAGCAGGATGTGGTTGCCGTACAAATGGATGAAACGGCCAATCCAGAGGAAAAGGTCAACTTTACGGTATGGGAAGGCAATAATGTGATTACCGATATAGAGATATATCGTTTGCCTGTAGAAGTAAAAGTTTATCCGAACCCCACCATGGGGAAAGTGACGGTCGATATAAAAAACAGGAATCTTTCATTTTCTGAAATCCGTGTTTACTCGATGACGGGACAACTGATTATGGAAAAGAAAGATATTCAGGGCGACCGGACAGTCCTTGATCTTTCAGGCTGCGATCCGGGTGTTTATCTGTTGCGGGTAACTACCGGTCATGATCAGCAAACGTATCCGGTGATACTGAAATAGAAATGTTTTCAGCATAATTATGAACGGCGCAGAACGATTGGAAACAGTTTTGCGCCGTTGTTTTTTATGTGCATGCAGGCGAAAAAATTTTTCCGGGATGTATTTCATGTTTGAGCGAAAAGTGATAATTTGCTTCAGAAAATAAAAAACCAAAACAAAAATCGCTGCTATGAAAGTCCTGTCCTACTTTTTATTGGTTGTCCTGTTAGTTTTGATGGGCTCATGTGCCCCTTCTCTTCTGGATGAAAAAATCGATCCGGCAACCCTATTCCAGGTTGCTGCAAAAATCAGGAAGGAGATACCCGGCCTGGAACCTGCAAAAAATGATGTGCTTTCCCGACTTGAAACCATCCACAAGGGACGGGAAACGTATCAGTCAACTGTTTCAGGTGAAGTGGTTGACAATGCGAAGTACAATATGTACAGCGAACAGTTGTTTAATTATTTTCTTTCGCGTGGGGCTACTTATAAACAACTTTTTGACGAAGTGGAGGTGACGAATGCTTTCGACAAACAATATGGCGATCAGTTCAGAGATATTTACCGGAGAATAGATGTTTTTTGCACCGAAAGACAAAACGATATTGAGGAAAAGGAAAGACAGGTGCAACGTACTATTGCAGAGCTCAGCCGCTCGGTCAACGTAAACATTATAAATATCAGCAAAACCCGCTATTTTCAGCACGAATCAATCGAAATACTGACCCAGATTACGAATACAACATCCTTGCCGATCGAAGTGATTGATTTCAATCTGTATGTTTCTAAAGGCGGAACCGTGATCGCGAAATTGCCTATCCATATCGGCGACCGGTTTGTGAGCAATAAAATGAAGAAATTCTCATATCCGAAGGAAAATTTTCCGTCTATTTTCAATGCGCTGAAGAATGTGGATATTTATTCAATTACGCTGAAGGAAGAAGTATACAAAATAAATCATGACGGGAAAATAACGGACGCCTACGCCATCACCCGGGGGCTGGAGAATCATCATTACAAACCGGCTGAAACGTTGGATGGTACCTGTCCGTATCTTTCTTCGGGCGATATTTTATATACAGAGTTGGAACAACTTCAGGAACAAAAAGAAAAGGAACTGGCCGATGCCACGCCCTGTCTTGAAAAAATTGAATATATCAGGGGAATGTTGCAGGCGGGATCATAACATTGACGGCCATATAGAAATTACTCACCGGTCGTAAAAATACTCTGGACAGTTTTGCCAAATTATCCGGGAGCATTTCCTGAAAATTATCAAAACATACTTTCCTGACTTCCACGTTTTAACACCCAAAATGAAAAATTGAGGCGAGGTACTTTTGTTCTTCGGTCAAGAGTAATGTTTTTTTGATGGTTTGTCCATTCTGAGGCAGGGTCACCTGAACCTCAAAA
>JAVFAG010000107.1:0-8123 GCA_034002585.1 Paludibacter sp. | reverse complement strand
GAATTTCTGATTGCCAATAATGTGAGTTTTGCTGAATTGCACAACAGAGGTATTGATGCGGTAGTAGCCCGTATCGAAATGGCTTTTAAAACACCTCTTCGTCCCGGCGATTCGTTCATCGTAAAGTTGAAAGTGCTGAAGGAAGGCCCAAAATACGTCTTTCATCAGGCTATTTTCCGTAAAACTGATATGAAACTAAGCCTGAAGGCAAAAGTGGATACCGCTGTTGTGATTAACGGCAGACTGGCAGCCTCACTTCCCGAATTTGATAGTTTATTGGTTCATAACGTAAACTAATTTACCTTTTGAATTGTTTGTCTAACAAATTTACAAGTTGACACTATGGATGAAAATAATGAATTTTTAAGTATGGAAGAGAAGATCGTGAAAATGTTGCGTACAGTTTACGATCCTGAAATTCCTGTGAATATATTTGACCTCGGACTGATTTATAAGATCGAACTGGATGATAAAGGTCATTTGGAGATTGACATGACCCTTACCGCACCCAATTGCCCTGCGGTTGATTTTATTGTTGAAGATGTGCGTATGAAAACGGGAAGTGTTGAAGGTGTTGAAACAGTGGATGTTAATATCGTTTTTGAACCGGCCTGGGATCGCACTATGATGTCGGAAGAAGCTCAACTGGAACTTGGTTTTCTGTAAAATAAACACTTTTCGATGATTTACTTCCTTTCCGATGCCCACCTGGGATCCCTGCTAATTCCCGATAAGCGTGAACACGAAATGAAAGTGGTTCGCCTGCTCGATTCCATGAAAAATGACGCTACCGCCATATACCTGATGGGGGATATCTTCGATTTCTGGTTCGAGTACAAAACCGTTGTTCCCAAAGGCTTTACCCGTTTGTTCGGGAAAATTGCAGAGCTGACAGACGCGGGCATCGAGGTGCATTTCTTCATCGGAAACCACGATTTGTGGACTTTTGGCTATTTTGAAGAAGAACTGGGGATGAAGGTGCATTATCAACCTGAACTGGTTGAGCTCTATGGCAAAACCTTTTATTTAGCCCATGGCGATGGACTTGCAACAGGAGATAACGGTTTTAAACTGTTACGTAGAATTTTTCACAGCAGGTTTGCACAGCGCTTATTTGCATTAATACCTCCTTCCATAGGTCAATACCTGGGATATTCCTGGTCGCACAAAAATCGCCTGCTTATGAAACCAGACTCTTTTCAGGGTGAAGAAAATGAACGGCTGGTACTTTATGCCAAAGAATTTATCGAAAAACAAAAAGTGGATTATCTGGTTTTCGGACACCGGCATGTGGATTTGAAATTGCGCCTGAAATACAATGCAGAAATGATCATTCTGGGCGATTTCGTAAGCCTGTTCTCCTACGGAGCTTTCGATGGTAAGGAGTTTCAGCTTTTGTATGTGGAATAAAAAAATCTGATTGCCATGAAATCGCTTGTTGTTGTCCTTTCCATTCTCACTGTGTTGGGTAATCTATCATCTGAAAATTACCGACTGGTAGTGGGTACATATACCCGTGCTACCGAAAGCAAGGGTATATATACTCTGAGCGTGAATCCTTCAGCAAATACATTTACTATTCTTGATACAGCATCTCAGGTTGAAAATCCGAGTTTTCTGGCCCTGCAGAGCGATATGCTCTACTCAGTGGGTGAAGGAAGTGGTGCGGGTACAGTAAATGCATTCCGTCTCGATAAGAAAACAGCTAAACTACACTTTATCAATATGCTGACGGGTTTGGGCAAAGGCCCTTGTTCAGTAGCTGCCACCGATCGTCATGTGATGATAGCCAATTACGGCAGCGGTAACCTGAATGTTTTTTCGCTGAACAGTGATGGCTCATTGAACAAATTCGTCCAAAATATTCAGCATCAGGGTGGAAGTGTCGATCCACAACGCCAAAAAGGCCCGCATGCGCATCAGGTGATTTTTAATCCGACAATAGACTATATGTTCAGTAATAATCTGGGGACCGATTTGCTTTACGCATATCGGTATCATCCCACCAACAAACAACCTCTTGAAGCAGTCGATTCTATCCTGATGGAAAAAGGGGGCGGCCCCCGCCATCTGGCTGTAAGTGCTGATGGTGAATACCTTTACGTTTTGCAGGAACTAACCGGTACTATCAGTATCGTTCAGTTTAAAGATGAAAAGCTGACACTGGTGGGGCAGTCTTCCGTGATTAAAAAACCCGGAAAGGCAGGAGCTGCCGATATACATCTTTCTCCGGATGGGAAATTTCTTTATGCCACCAACCGCATCGATTACAACGACATAACTGCTTTTCAACTTAAATCGCCTACCGAACTGCAGTACATCGATCAGTACAGTACTGCTGGTATAGCTCCACGTAATTTCATGATTACCCGCGATGGAAAGTATGTGTTCGTGGGAAATCAACGTTCAAATGAAATAGTTGTTTTTAAGCGGAATTTACGAAATGGCACCCTGAAAAATACTCGTTTAAGGATACCTGTACCCGCACCGGTATGTCATCTTGAGTTTTAAAATCCGGCTAAATATTCTATCTTTGTCGGTGTTTTAAAAATTCATCAAATATGAAAATCCAACATCTTCTTATTGTTCTGTTTATCAGTGTGTTTGCTGTTTCCTGTGATGATGAGGAAAAAGACCAGCTAAAGCTGAATTCCTATATCAACGAATGGGTTTACGTTAATATGGAAGCGTATTATTACTGGAACAAGGAACTTCCGGTATTCAGGAAAACAAATGAAAGCCCGGAAAACTATTTCGAGTCCTTAATCAATGAAGAAGACCGATTCTCAGCTTTTTTTGACGATTATGAAGCGTTGATGAACCGCCTGAATGGGGTAAGTCCTTCGGAAGTGGGTTTCGATTACAGTCTGTTCAGAGGAAGTGCTACCGATAACAGTGTGGTTGCAGTGGTCAATTACACCAAAGCCAATACCCACGCTCAGCAACTGGGAATCAAGAGAGGCGATGTGATCAACCGAATCAACGGCACTCATCTTACGATGGAAAATTATCAGCAAACACTGGCTGCTATGAGCGATGCTACCACCAGCGTTAAACTGGGTTTTGCAAGCTATTCGGGAAGTGCATATGTTGATGGTCAGGAACTTACTGTCAATAAATCCACTAATTATGTTGAAAATCCCATCCTTCTGGATACTATTTTCACTGTCAATTCCAAAAAAATTGCCTACCTCGTATATAACTTTTTTACCGGAGACCCGGGTGATCAGTCGCAGCGTTATGATTTGGAACTGAACAATATAATGGGTCGCTTTTCAACTGAAAATATCAACGAACTGGTGATTGATTTGCGCTACAACAGCGGCGGAATGATGTCGTCGGCCATTCGATTAGGCAGCATGCTGGTGCCCGGGCTCAGTAACGATAAAGTGTTTTCGTACACAGAATACAACGATAATCTTACTGAGTATTTCAACAGCGAGGACTACAAGAAAAAGTACAGCGATAATCCTTTTACTGAATACTTTGTCACTGCCATGAATGTTAATACACAGACCCGGCCCATTCATAATATTAGTAACCACATTAACCGCATTTATTTCCTTACCGGGCGTTCTACAGCATCAGCCAGCGAAATGGTTATCAATGGGTTGAAACCCTATCTTCCCTGTTACCTGATCGGGGAAACTACTACCGGCAAAAACGTTGGTTCTATCGTTATCAACGATGAAGACAATTCCAAAAATAAAAGTGCCTTTATGCCTATTGTACTGAAATACTTCAACAAAGACAGAAAAAGCGATTTTACCTTTGGCTTTCAACCCGACTTTGAACTGCGTGATGATTTTGATTATCAACTGGGTGATACCCGCGAAGCCCTGTTGGCCAGAGCAATAGCCGAAATTACCGGCAAACAGGCTATCAGAATAGTTTCAACAAGTAAGGCGTTGGTTTTGAAAGAACAACTCCCATCAAGGAAACAATCCATGTTGATTGTTGAGCCAACTCAGATAAAAAACCAGATTATACCTAAAAGTAAGTAAACCTGCTACATTTTTGAAACAAAAAATACATACATCTTGCTATTTCACTATCCAATTAAATACTATATCTTTGTAGTATTTAAAAATTGAATACAATGAGTGAATTGATTAATAATTCGATTGAACGAAAAAGGAAGCTGAAAGAGCTGATTCTCAAGCTTCACCATGGCGAAAGTCAGGAAACGGTACGAAAGGAATTGCTCGTAAGTTTAAGTCAGATACCTTATGGTGAAGTGGTTGAAGTGGAACAGGAACTGATTAGCGAAGGATTGCCCGAGCAGGAAGTACTTGATTTGTGCGATGCACATTCTGCTGTTTTGGAAGGACGCGTTGATTTATCAGCTGCAATGAATATCCCTCCGGGCCATCCGGTGGATGTAATGCTCAACGAAAACAAAGAGCTAAAAGTGCTTTGCTTAAGAATTTACGAAGTGATTTCCGAAATTGCCGATGATCCCAAAGTGGATATGGCGCAGAAAGTACTTCAGCTAAGGGGTATGTACAACAATTTATACGATGTGGATAAATTGTACCAGCGTAAGGAATACCTCATTTTTCCTTACCTTGAAAAAGAAGGAATAACAGGCCCGCCCAAAGTGATGTGGGGCAAGCACGATGAAATCCGCGGGTTGATCAAAGGGGCTATCGAAGTGCTTCAGGTCGAAGATGTGAGTCGCGACGAACTGATGGCTACAGCCGACATGGTATTGCTACCGGCCATTAGTCAGGTGGTGGATATGGGTACCAAGGAGTCGGAGATATTATTTCCCATGTCGATGGATAAACTCACCGAAGCTGACTGGTATGAAGTTGCCCGCCAATCGATTGAAATCGGTTTTTGCCTTTACGATCCTCCCAACGACTGGCGTCCGGAGTGGGTAAAGGGTTCGGTACTCGATGAGCTAAACAAAACAGGCGATCATATTCAACTTCCCAGTGGTGGTTTTACCGCTGAAGAACTTATGGCTATACTGAATACGCTTCCGTTGGATATGACCTTTGTTGACAAGGACGATAAGGTGAAATATTTCACTCAGGGAAGCGAACGGATTTTTCAGCGCAACAGGGCCATTCTGAACCGCGATGTAAGGTTATGTCATCCACCTGCCAGTGCACATATTGTCGATAAGATCATCGATGATTTCAAAACCGGCAAGGCATCGCGCGCTCCATTCTGGATCAATATGAAAGGAAAAATGATTCATATTGAATATTTCGCTTTGCGCAACGAGAAAGGCGAATACCTGGGTACGTTGGAAATGTCGCACGATGTAACGGTATACAGAGAATTGGAAGGAGAACAACGTATATTATCTTATTCAAAATAAAATGGAAACAAAACTGATAATAACTCCAAAGACAAAGGTATATGATTTGTTGGCGGCTTATCCCGAATTGGAAAAACTGCTGATTGACACCATTCCGACTTTCAGTAAATTGAGAAATCCGGTGCTCCGGAATACGGTTGCCAAAATTACGACTTTGCAACAGGCTGCACCCATTGGGAACATCAAAACAGAAGAACTAATTAATATACTACGTAAAGCAGTAGGACAGGAAAATATGGAAGATATTCAGGACACAGGATTTGTAACTGTGAAACCCGCATGGTTTAATGAAGATAAAATTGTGCGTACCTTCGATGTGCGTGAAATGCTCGAAGCCGGTGAACATCCTGTAAACCAGGTATTGGCAGAGGTAAAGGCTCTGAAGGAAGGCGAGATTTATTCCATGATAGCCCCTTTTCTTCCTGCACCGCTGATTGAAAAAGCCGCCAGTCTGAACGCCCGGCACTGGGTGGACCAGGTAGATGATGAATTATTCTATGTTTATTTTTGCAAATAATTTTATAGATATATTGTTAGTTTAAAAATACATTCGTATCTTTGACCCCGAAAAATAATGAATATGAAAGTTAATCGTACAGCAAACAATTGGTGGTGGCACTTGCAAAGTAATTTTTGTGGGTGAAGCAGCTATTGTATTTCTAAGCGATTGAAAGATAAAAGGGCTTGTCGGAACTCACGACAGCCCTTTTTTTAATGTTTAATGAGTAATGTGTGCAATTGAGAATATCTTTAAAATATGAATAACAGACCAGATGAGAAGGGATTTTACGGAGCCTTTGGAGGCGCCTATATCCCGGAAATTTTACACGGAAATGTGGAGAACCTGAAAAAGGCTTTTTACGAAGCCCGTCAGGATGAATCCTTTATGAAAGAGTTCAGGTATTTGCTGAAGCAGTACGTGGGCCGGCCATCACCGCTGTACTATGCCAATCGACTCTCGCAGGCCTATGGAACGCATATTTACCTTAAACGCGAAGATTTGAATCACACCGGTTCGCATAAGATAAATAATGCCCTGGGGCAAATCTTATTGGCGAAACGAATGGGTAAAACGCGTATCATTGCCGAAACGGGTGCCGGTCAGCATGGTGTTGCAACTGCTACAGCCTGTGCACTTATGGGGCTCGATTGTGTGGTGTTTATGGGCAAAACCGATGTGGAACGCCAGTACCTCAACGTGCAGAAAATGCGTATGTTGGGAGCCCGTGTAGAAGCTGTTACGAGTGGAAATATGACGCTGAAGGATGCTACCAACGAAGCAATCCGTTACTGGTGTTCGAATCCTGATACTTTTTACATCATTGGTTCCACTGTTGGGCCGCATCCTTATCCTGAAATGGTGGCGTTTTTTCAGTCGGTTATCAGTGAAGAGATCAAAATGCAACTCGAAGAGCAAACCGGCCGCTCGTATCCCGATGTGCTGATTGCCTGTGTGGGTGGTGGTAGCAATGCCATGGGTACCTATTACCATTTTATTGATGACCTCCGTGTGAAAATTATTTCGGCTGAAGCCGGCGGTTTGGGAGTAGATTCAGGAGAAACAGCAGCCACCATGCATGTGGGCACACCGGGAATTATTCATGGTTTCAAAACTTTGTTGATGCAGGACGCCGATGGTCAAATCACTGAGCCTTACTCTATTTCAGCCGGTCTGGATTATCCGGGAGTGGGTCCTGCCCATGCACACTTTTACCAAACCGGCCGTGCATCGGTACATGCTATTACCGACGATGAGGCATTAGCCGCAGCTCTTGAACTCACCCTTCTGGAAGGAATTATTCCGGCTATCGAGTCGGCACATGCGCTGGCGGTTCTCAGCAAAGAATCGTTTGGCGCCGACGACCTGGTGGTTCTAACCGTTTCAGGAAGAGGCGATAAGGATATAGATGTTTTGATTAATTATAGTAAATAAAGATAAGATGATTCTAAAAGTCACCAGTAAAACAATGCTTGCCGATATGCAAACTCCGGTGGGCATCTATCTGAAAATAAGAGATTTGTATACTAACTCGGTGCTGCTCGAAAGTTCCGACTATCATGGAACCGAAAATAGTTATTCGTATATTGGCTTTTATCCTATTGGCGGGATTTCGGTGAATCGTTTTATCATCACTGAAGAGTATCCTGATGGACGGCAGCAGGAGATTCCGGTAACCGATAAAATGACGGTGGCCAACCGTTTCGATGCCTTTTTGAAATCGTTTACTATTGAAAATGAGGTTGATAAACCGGGTATCATCAATGGTTTGCTGGGATATACTTCTTACGAATCGGTGCAATATTTTGAGGATGTACGGTTAAATGCACGTGAAACGGTTCCGGGATCGATGCCCGGATTGCATTATGTTTTGTTCAAATACATCATTGCAATTAATCATTTCAACAATGAAATGACGATTCTGGAGAACCTGCTCGAAGGCGAAACATCCAACATTCCGGCGATTGAAAAGATATTGCTGAACAATAATATCGCCCTGTATCCTTTTAAAACAGTTGGTTCGGAGCATTCGGATATTTCGGATGAACAATTCAGGGCTATGGTTCGCAAGGGGAAGGAAGAGTGCTACCGTGGCAATGTGTTCCAGATTGTACTTTCACGGCGCTTTTCGCAACAGTTTAGCGGCGACGACTTCATGCTGTATCGCACCCTGCGATCGGTAAATCCATCGCCGTATCTGTTCTACTTTAATTTCGGACAATTCCGTATCTTTGGTTCCTCGCCCGAAGCTCACCTGGTGGTGGATGGTAAGAAGCAAAAAGCGTTTATCAA
>JAVFAG010000106.1:0-8566 GCA_034002585.1 Paludibacter sp. | reverse complement strand
GGATACTACGTTACCATCCCTTTCAATGGTTAGAGTATTCACTTTCTGCATCATTGTCGGAAAACCGCTTTCGGAGTTTTACCAACGAAGGTAGTGAATATACCGGAAATCATCTGCCCGGAATTCCTCGCTTGCAGGTTCATTCTGAACTAATTGTCAGATTGACACATCAGTTAAAGTTTAACATTGTTTACCGGTACACAGGCAGCCAGTTTGCCGATGATGCCAATACAGTGGAAGTTAAAGACTGGAATACTGTTGATGCAGGGTTGCGATACGAGGGAACTTTGACCGGAAAGTTGGTATTTAACACCTCACTATCGGTACAAAATATCTTTAACGAACAGTATGCTTCTATGATACTAATCAATGCTCCAACTTTTTCAGGAAGAGCACCCCGATATTTCTATCCGGCCTTACCCCGTAATTTTGCAGTTACAGTGCAGGTGAAATGGTAAAAAAACCGGAATAAGGCATGGATACTAAATTCCGGTTTCAGTAGTAAGAAATATTTAAAAATCAGATAAATATATACTTCAGTATGAATAATATTGCTAAAATATACATGCTTACTGATAGTTTCTTCACATTTCCTGCCAGCAGATTGATAAATACGTAGCTCAGTACACCCAGCGTAATCCCTTCGGCGATGCTGTAAGTAAGCGGCATTGCAATGATAGTGATGAAAGCAGGTATCGTTTCCGCAAAGTTGTCGAAGTTTAGTTCACGGATAGGTGAAAGCATGTACAGACCAACCAGGATCAATGCCGGCGCTGTTGCAGCTCCCGGAATGGCCAGGAATACAGGCGACAGGAACAACGCTATACCAAATGCAATTGCTGTTACCAGAGCGGTCAGTCCGGTGCGTCCGCCTTCCGAAACACCAGCCGCACTTTCTACATACGTAGTTACTGTGCTGGTACCGAGCATCGCTCCGGCTGTGGTTCCAATTGCATCAGCCATGAACGCTTTTTTTGCATTCGGAATCTTTCCGTTTTTATCCAGCATTCCTGCTTTGGTAGAAACTCCGACCAAAGTACCCAATGTGTCAAAAATATCAACAAACAGGAAGGTAAACACCACTATCATCATATCAAAAGTGAAAATTTCTTTCCATTCGAACTGGAAGAAAATTGGCTCAATAGATGGAGGTACACTTACAAAACCCTTAAGCTGAGTAATTCCCAGTGGAATACCTATTATTGTGGTTAAGAGAATCCCGATTAATAAATCGCCTTTGACTTTTTTAACTACGAGCACAGCAGTAATCAACAGACCAATAATACCCAGTAGTGCATTGCCGGTAGTGATTTCGCCTAGACCAACCAAAGTTGCATCGTTATTCACCACAATACCGGCGTTTTGGAGTCCGATAAAGGCTATAAACAAACCAATACCCGCACTAATTGCAGTCCGGATCGAAGCTGGTATGGCATCCACAATGGCTTCACGAACGTTGAACAAAGTAAGTAAGATGAAAATTACACCTTCGATTAAAACGGCTGTCAATGCAAATTGCCAGCTATGTCCCATTCCCAGAACAACAGAGAACGCAAAAAAGGCGTTTAAGCCCATTCCAGGTGCAAGTGCAAAAGGCAGTTTTGCCCAAAGCGCCATCACTAATGTTCCAATAATCGCTGCAATAGCTGTAGTTGTAAACAGTGCATTCTGGTCCATTCCGGTAGCTGCAAGAATGGAGGGATTAACCGCCAGAATATAGGCCATGGTGAGGAAGGTGGTAAAACCAGCTATCACCTCAGTACGCACATTGGTACCGTTTTCTTTTAGTTTAAAGAATTTCTCGAGCATAATTGGATGTATTAGAGGTTACACTTAACTGCGAGAGTAGGACAGGCTTTGAAACCGGCAACGCCTGCAAAGTTATAACCCAGTTCTACTTCACCACCCACCGAAAGGGTTTTGTTGATGTTGTACCATAACTGGGGTTCGCTCAGGAATACATAATCGGTCGACAGAAATCCGTTCTTTTCTTTCCAGAAATCGGCAAATCCCGTAAACGACACTTTGCCTTTCAGCATATTCATGTACCAAACAGCTGTAAGCTGAAAATTATGCGGTGAAGCATTTCCCTGAATATTCTTGTACATAGCCGACAGAGAAAGGCCTTTCGAGAAGTCCTGACTGTTCATGCTGTAAGTGGCACCCAGTAAATAAGCATTGTTAATTTGAAAATTCATTCCGCTTTCGGCATGCAAGCCGCCATTGTACTCAATGTGAGCCGAAACCGGGCCATCCCAGAACTTCAGTTCGCGGGCAATCTCGAAATAGGCTTCGGTTGGACCTGAAGCGTTGTAATTCATGTCGACAAAAAAGAAGGTACTTCCCTTTGCATCGGGTTTGAAACGCTCGATGGTGGAGGTCAGGTAATTACGCCCGGCTCCGAAATCGTAGTGCAACTGCAGATTTGTCTGTGCGTAAGTCATGGTACTTACTGCCACTGTCATCAAAAACAAGAATTTTCTCATACACTGATTATTTATAAGATTAAACAATAAAAGAAATCTCTATCTTCGGTTGCGCCAGGGTTTATCGCCTCCTGAGCGTTCTGATGAACGGGCAGAAGAAGAAGGCCGGCGGCTTTTTTCACGTTCGTTGTAAGCTGGTTTTTTTCGGTCGGTACTGCGTTCGCGACCTCTGTAGTTCGACGAACTGCTTTTTTCCTGATAACCATTGCTTTCACGGGCGGCTGCCAGGGTAATCTCTTTTTGTTGTGCAAAGGAGTCGACTACTTTATCAAGTTGATCTGCAAATACATCGAAGAAGGTGAATTTATTGGTTACTTCGATATCGCCAACGCTGATGGTTTTATCTCCTACAATATCGTTGATAATTCCTAACAAACGCTTTGGATTGATACCTTCGCGGTTGCCCAGGTTTACTTTTAAGCGAACTTTCTGACCTCTACGGAACGATTTATCGCCACGGTCTTCGCGACTACCACGCTCCGAACGATCCTCCCTGCCATCACGATCACCACGTAAACCGCGTTCTTTCTCGTGGTAGTTGAGGTCTTCCGAATCTTTGTAATAATCGAGGAATCGGTTAAACTCAAGCGATACAAAGCGTTTTAGTAATTCGGTTTTATCCAGGTATTCAAGCTGCTTCATGATCTGAGTCATGTAAGGTGCAATTTGTTCTTCGTTAACCTCTACGTTCTGCATCTTGTCGATCATGTGAAAAAGCTGTTTCTTACACACTTCCAGACCATTTGGTATCTGTTGCTGCTCGAACTTCTTGCCCAGCATCCGCTCAATATCCTTGATTTTAAATTTTTCCTTCGAATGGATTACCGATACAGATACCCCTTTTTTATTGGCACGACCGGTACGACCACTACGGTGCGTATAACTCTCCACATCATCGGGAAGGTTGTAGTTGATTACGTGAGTCAGGTCGCTTACATCCAGTCCACGGGCAGCCACATCGGTAGCAACCAGTAACTGAAGGTTACGAATTCGGAATTTCTGCATGACAGTATCGCGTTGTGCCTGTGATAGATCACCGTGAAGGGCATCAGCATTGTAACCATCGCGCATCAGGTGATCTGCTACTTCTTTGGTTTCCTGACGGGTACGACAAAAAACAATACCATAAATGTCGGGATTCAGGTCAACGATACGTTTAAGTACCAGGTAGCGTTGTTTGGCCTGCGATACATAAAATATATGCGATACATTGTCGGAACCCGAGTTTTTGGTACCAACTGTGATTTCGGTATATTCCTTCATGTATTTTTTAGCAATACGGGCAATTTCAGCAGGCATGGTGGCCGAGAAAAGGGTAGTGCGTCGCGTATCGGGCGTGGTAGCCAGGATTGTTTCAATATCTTCCTTGAAACCCATATTCAGCATCTCATCAGCTTCATCGAGCACCAGGAATCGGATGCTTTCCAGTTTGATTTTTCCCCTGTCGATGAGGTCGATTAGTCGTCCCGGAGTAGCCACAATGATCTGCGGGGTAGTGTCGAGTTGTTTAAGCTGGGTACGGATGTCTTCACCTCCATACACAGGAACAATACGGGTTTTCAGAAATTTGGAGAAGTTTTTCAGATCGTTCGAAATCTGAATACATAGTTCGCGGGTAGGAGCAAGGACCAATGCCTGTACCTGTTTTTGGTACGGGTCGATCATGTTCAGGATAGGCAACCCGAAGGCAGCCGTTTTACCGGTTCCCGTTTGCGCCAAAGCAACCAGGTCGGTATTGTTTTCAAGCATGAAAGGAATTACCTTTTCCTGCACAGGCATGGGGAACTCGAATCCGAGTTCTCCGATTGCTGAAAGAATCTCTTCTTTCAGATTCAGTTCTTTAAATGTCATGTAAATAAATTTGGATTTGTACACGTTCTGGGCAATCCTCCGGCGATTTTTACATTCGTCACTTAAACGTGTACCCCCTCAGAAGCCATACTGCATAAGTTAGTGCAGTGATAATCGGAATTTTACCCTTCCCGCGCTTTTGTATAATTTTCGGGTACAAAGGTAATCAAACTTTTTGGATTCACAATTATTAAAATTTCGTGGATTTTTTGTACTTTTGCACTCAAATTTACAGAATCATCCGACAAAATATAATTACTTATTAATAAAACATTTACGTATGAAACCAATGACTAAAAGTCCCCTGCAGATTGCCAGGGCTTCGTATCAGCCCAAGCTTCCGGCTTCTCTCAAGGGTAATGTGGTACTTAAAGAGGGTGCTGCCACCGAATCTGTAGCCGATCAGGCCGACATTAAAGCACTTTTTCCAAATACCTATGGTATGCCGGTAATCAGCTTTGAACCGGGTGAGAAAAAAGAATATCCGGTGAAAAATGTGGGCGTAATTCTTTCTGGTGGTCAGGCTCCCGGTGGTCACAACGTAATTTCCGGAATTTTCGATGGATTGAAAGCACTGAATCCTGCCAACAAATTGTATGGCTTTTTGGGTGGACCCAGTGGTTTGGTGGATCATAAATACATGGAACTCACTAAAGAAATTGTTGATGAGTACCGCAATACCGGTGGTTTCGATATCATTGGTTCAGGACGTACCAAACTGGAAGATGAAGCGCAGTACGAAAAAGGAGCAGAGATCTGCGAAAAGCTGAATATTAATGCAATCGTGATTATCGGTGGCGACGACTCTAATACAAATGCCTGTGTATTGGCTGAATATTATGCTCAGCACAACCGGAATATCCAGGTTATCGGCTGTCCGAAAACCATTGATGGTGACCTGAAAAACGACTGGATTGAGACTTCTTTTGGTTTCGATACAGCCTGTAAAGTATATTCCGAATTGATTGGTAACATTCAGCGTGATGCCAATTCGGCAAAAAAATACTGGCACTTTATTCGTCTGATGGGTCGTTCGGCTTCACATATCACCCTGGAATGTGGCTTACAGAGTCAGCCTAACATTACCATTATTTCGGAAGAAGTGGAAGCGAAAAATATGACACTTACCGATGTGGTGGATGAAATTGTAAATGTGATTGTTCACCGGGCCGATCATGGAATGAATTTCGGTACTATTTTGATTCCTGAAGGTTTAATTGAATTCATCCCGGCAATGAAAAAGTTAATTTCAGAACTGAATGACTTGCTGGCTCATAACGATGATTTTAATGCCCTGGATACCGACGATGAAAAGCGTCAATATGTAAAAGGCTTGCTTTCACCCGACAGCGCTAAAGTATATCGTGATCTTCCCAAGGGAATTGCCCGTCAGCTTACTCTCGACCGCGACCCACACGGAAACGTTCAGGTATCGTTGATTGAAACTGAAAAACTGTTGATTGAGATGGTGGCCAAACGATTGGCAACGCTCAAGGCATCAGGTGTTTATAAAGGTAAATTTGCCAGCATCAATCACTTCTTCGGATACGAAGGACGTTGCGCTATTCCTTCCAATTTCGATGCTGACTACACCTATTCATTAGGCTATACTGCTGCGGTACTTATATCGGAAAACCGTACAGGCTATATGGCATCGGTTCGTAACCTGACGTCCCCTGCTACAGAATGGATTGCCGGTGGAGTGCCCATTACTATGATGATGAATATGGAACGCCGTCATGGCAAATTGAAACCAGTAATTCAGAAAGCGCTGGTGAAACTGGATGGTGCTCCGTTTAAATACTTTGCAGCTAATCGTGAAGCCTGGGCCGACGAAAGTCTGAGCTATGTATATCCCGGTCCTATTCAGTACTACGGTCCGACCGAAGTCTGTGACCTGCCTACCCGCACTCTGTTGCTGGAAAAAGAATAATTCATGTCCGAGTTTTCGTTACATCAACAGGCTCATGTGGCTATGCTGCATGAGGTGTATGAGGCGATTACCACCCGTACAAAAGCTGCTGAAACAATCCGGGGATACGATGCCATGATTCAACTGGTAACGCCCCCGGATATAGTTGTGTTTGTACATGAATTGGTACAACGCACTTCCGATATGGAAGCTATGCGTATGGGTATCAACAAACTGTTGAATGTGACCTATAAAGCACTTTCGGGCTATCCCTACGAGGCACCGGCTGCCGGCAGTTATTTTGATGTTTGCATCCGCAACAATAAGGCGATGGTGCACATTATGGAAACTATCCGCCCGGTGTTGATGAACTTCAACAAAGACATTTCCAATCGGGAATTACGTTCTTCGTTGGCCGGTTTGTGGAAGAAGCTCCTTCTTTTTATGAATTACTATGTCATAAAGGAGAATGTGCTTTTTCCAATGGTGGAGCGTGAGCTGGAGGAGTTTAAATGTATTTCGGTGATGTGGTCGTTTCACGATCAGATTAGAAGAGATCTTGATGCTCTGATTAGCTTTCTTGATTCGGATCGTGAAGTAGACCTGAAGCAGGTAAACCGCCGGGCCGGTGATCTTTTCTTCAATATCTACGCGGTACGATTTCGTGAGGAACGCATTCTTTTTCCTGTATTGGAACAAAAAATTGAACCTGAGAAGATTGAGTCGCTCTGGAATGAAAGTGTGGAACTGGGTTTTCCGTATTACAATCCTGAGAAAAAGGTACCGGCTATTTCGATGAAGTTGGATGTAGTGCCTGAATTGCACGATTTGAAAACCGGATTGCTCACTATTGAGCAACTGATATTAATTTTCAGGCATTTGCCGGTCGATTTGACCTATGTAGATGAATATAATAAAGTGCGGTTTTTTTCTTCGCCACCCAACCGGATTTTTCCACGCACCGTGGCCATTATCGGTCGCGATGTAAACAACTGCCATCCGCACGAAAGTGTACATGTGGTTGAGAAAATTGTGGATTCGTTCCGCAACGGTACCCGCGACAAAGCCGATTTCTGGATTAATATGCGCGGTAAGAAAATTCTGATTCAGTATTTTGCGGTACGCGATGAAGGAGGAAAGTACCGCGGAGTGCTGGAAGCGTCGCAGGAAATAAGCGAGATACAAGCTTTAGAAGGCGAAAAGCGAATTTTAGACTGGGAATGAAACTGACAGATGCAAAGCGATAACTACTAATCAACATAAAAGGTTGTCTGAATTGAATCAGACAACCTTTTATGTTGATAGATACGGGATAATTAATACCCCCATTTCACCCACACAGCACCCCAGGTGAAGCCGGCTCCAAAGGCGGTAAGAATGATATTCTGACCTTTTTTGAAGTCTTTTTCTCGTTCCCAGATGCAAATGGGAATTGTTGCAGCGGAGGTGTTTCCGTATTTTTCGATATTGATAATCACACGGCTATAGTCAACACCGGTACGGGCAACCACGGCATCGATGATGCGCAGATTGGCCTGATGGGGAATCAGCCAGCTGATATCCTCCGATTTCAGACCGTTTTTATCCATTATATCGCCCGATGAATTGGCCATGTTGGTAACAGCATGTTTAAATACATACTGACCTTCCTGGTACACCGAATGTTCGCGTTTATCGATGGTTTCGTAGCTGGCCGGATTAGCTGATCCACCTGCTTTGAGCATGAGGTGTTTTCCACCCGACCCATCCGTCATAATCAGCGAGTCCATTACACCAACTTCTTCGGTAGTTGGTTCCACCAAAACTACACCGGCACCATCTCCAAACAAGGGAGCGGTAGTTCGGTCTTCGTAATTGGTGATTGACGACATTTTTTCAGCCCCGAAAACCAGGATTTTTTTGTACCTGCCCGATTCGATAAAACTGGCGGCATTCGTCAGCGCTACAATGAATCCTGAACAGGCAGCCTGAATGTCAAAACCCAGGGCATTCTTAATTCCAAGTTTATCGGCAACAACAGCTGCCAGCGATGGAAATATATAATCGGGAGTAGTAGTGGCTACCAGTATCAGGTCAATTTCTTCAGGCTTGGTGGCTACTTTGGAAAACAAATCTTCCGCAGCCTTCACAGCCATATACGAAGTTCCTGCTCCCGGTTCTTTAAGGATACGACGTTCCTTAATTCCAACGCGGGTGGTAATCCATTCATCACTGGTGTCCATCATCGTGCTGAGTTCCTGATTGTTCAGGATATACTCAGGCACATAGCCTCCAACACCCGTGATTACTGCACGAATCTTTGACATATTATACAGTA
>JAVFAG010000105.1:6164-8620 GCA_034002585.1 Paludibacter sp. | reverse complement strand
TATTCTTTTCAAAATTGCTATTATATAAAATTACAAAATAATTACAAAATAATTTATATGGAAAAATTATTTCGTACTTTTGTAATTGACCTTCTAATTCTTGAAAATATCCTGACCCTACCTGATTACGTGGATGTTGATGCCAGAATATGTACAACCTGAAGAAGATTACATCAGTAATTTTGCAACCTTTGGTGCTATGTTGAGTATTGATTTACTTAGTTTATTTATTTCTACTTAAAAAGCCTGGTTTTTACCGACATTTTAGTTTATACCAATGGTTTATATCCTTTGGATATTGTTTTTCCACACTATAAACTCAAAATTTTATTTTTATGAAAAAGTTAATTTCGTTATTGGTATTTGCTACAGGTATGGCAGCAGGTACATTTGCGCAGCAGTATTCATTGCAGCGAATAGACATCAGTGAGCAGGATTTAAAACCTGTTGGAGTGAGACACCTTCCTTCTCCCTCTCCCTCACTTTCCAGTTCTTCAGGTACGAAAAAAGCTCCTCAGGATACCCATGAAGCCTCTAAACAGTTGGATAGTATTGTGAACAGGAATTTGTCAGGTGACCCTCTTTCAAAAACAGTTTACACATACGATCAGTGGGGAAATCGCTGTATTACAGATACCTACAACTGGGATGTGCAGATTTCAGCCTGGAAGATTGGATCGAAAGATGTAATCATGTATAATAAAGATGGGAATACAACATTACGCGAATCCTACAAGTTCACCGGGTCATCCAGCGAGTTGGAATGTGTGTCACGAACTGTTTATTCCTGGGGAGAAAACAGTGAAAAAAACTGGACAGTAGAAATTGTTTACTATACCTATGATTATCTGCTTCAGCAATTAACTCCTGATAATAAAGAAGAAATTGTTTTAGACGGACATAGTAGTATTTATAAAAGTCAGTTGCTTTATCAATGGGTTACCGAAAATAATAGCTGGCTTGAAGTGAACAGATACTTTGTTACAAATAATGATGATGGGTTTGACGAGACTATTGCAAACTATTCGTTAAATATGGATACAAAGGTTTGGAATGCTGTGAAAGAAGGATTTTCATACGACAGTTCGGGCAATATTATAAAGAAAGGTACTTATTCCAATTGGAGTTCGGGTTCAATGGATTGGGGGCACTTGTCTGTTGAGAATATTGCTTCAGTTGTTCCTGATTTTACTGTTAATTACGTACGAAGCGGTACCAGTTGGCTACCACTTGAAAAGACTGAGATTGTTGGTGGGTATACAGTAAAGTATACGTACGAAAATGGCATTTTTTTAAAACAGTCGAAAGAATTAATTGAAAGAAATTGGATGGATCAGGTAGTATTTCATTCCAGATTTGATTGGAATACTGAAAATGCAGCCTGGATTCAGACCATCAGTCGTACGTATGAATACGATTCTGAAGGAAATTTACTCTACGAACAGTTCAGAGAATATTCTTCCACAGGACAGGAAATTTACTTCCACCAAATGTACAGAGAAAGTGTTTCCAGGCCCTGGATAACCAATTATACCTGGGAGCGATATCGTTTTTACGATGAAAACGGTTTGCAAACTTATTATTATACAACTACTTTTGTTGACGGTGCTTTTAAAAATAATATCAAACGCTCCTTTACCTACGATAACGATAAAAATCTAATTAAAGATGCCAGAAGTGACTGGAATGGAACCGATTGGGTTTCATCATCGTGGAGCGATTATTATTATTCAGGACTAAACAACATTATTGCGACAGAAATAAAACAGGTTGGCCGGGATGGAAATGGTTCTTTTGACTTAAAGTTTAATATTCCTACGGATGCAGTAATCCAAACGGCCGTTTTTTCAATTTCACTTCCGGAAGGGTTCACTTTTGTTCCTGCTGCAACTGTATTATCCGACGAACTGGCTGCCAGCTGTGATATGCAACTTAGTTATAACGAAGATGGTACCCCAAAAATTAATATTGTAGCAAAAAATCCTGCCTACACTTTTCCAAAAGTGCCTTCAGTAGCTAAATTGCAGAATATTGTAAGTATAGCATACAAAGCGGCTACTAATAAACCTATAGGTACATATATGGCCAGTATCCATAATGCCAGTGTTACATTTTTCAATAATCCATCTTTATCGCAACAGCAAATTTCAATAACGCTCAATATTACTGAGGCCGTCACCGGAACTTCCTCAATTTCATCCTCTGCCTTTTCAATTTCACCAAATCCAGCTAAAGATGAAGTTATTGTTGGTGGATCACAAGGTAAATCACTTAGAATTTACGATTTGAATGGAAAACAATTGGACGAGATACAACTTCAATCGAATGAACAAAAGATTAACTTATCCGGATATTTAAAAGGTGTATACCTGTTGAATCTGGTTAATGATGGAAAGGTGACAGCAGTTGAGAAGCTGGTTGTGAAATAGCCCCGCAAAAAGTGATGAATGGTGGTT
>JAVFAG010000105.1:0-6064 GCA_034002585.1 Paludibacter sp. | reverse complement strand
CGTAGCAATGGTTGTCGGTTAGCCGCTATTAATCCTTATCAACCAATTCAATAGCGGTTTTTCAGGTGTTGCTGTTAATAACCCGGATTGTTACTCCATCCGGTCATTTGTATTTGTTCAACAGGTACAGGGAACAGGTAGCTGTTGTTTTTCTGAAATACCGAACCGGCATACTGTGTTTTTACACCAGCCAGTTTTTCACGACGTACCAAATCGAACCAGCGTTTGTATTCGGCCAGGAATTCCCATCCTTTTTCATCAAGTACTGCCTTGTCGAAATCGGCTGCTGAAACTCCCTGTGGTGTTACCGTGGATCCTGCACGGCGTTGTACATCGTTCAGGCATTGAAGTGCCATTGTATTAACAGTTCCCGTAGCTTGTGTCGATGCTTCGGCATAAATCAAGAGAGCATCTGCATACCGGTAAATTGGAGTCAGACCATTCGATAACGCATTTGTGGCAGGTCCGCCCTGGTTATAGTCGTAGTATTTTGAAATACAGGGAAGTTTGTCCAGGCTGTTTTCCCAACTAACAGTGCCTGCGCTGGTTTTCCATGAAGTGCTGTAATTGAAGGTTTTGCGCTTGCTTGCGGGTGTAGCGTTCATGTAATCAGGATTACCATGGTAATCAGCCCATCCTGCAGGCGAATGGTCGCGTGCATAAAATGATTTTCCGTACTGACTTGGGTTTTTATTGGCCACCGAGTTGTGAATAGCAAAAAGATGTTCGTTTGCATCGGTTTTTTTGGCTTCTTTCCACAAATCGCTGTATTCAGGTGTCAGGAATAATCCGGCACCAGCTGCATTTTCAATCACTCCCAGTGCTTCTGCTGCTGCTTTTACATAATAGGATGTGCCTTTTTTAAGCGGCCATCCGGCCATGGTCATGTACACATCTGCCAACAGTGTTTTTGCAGCCCATTTCGAGGGAGTAGAACTGTTTCCCGAACGACTTTTTGAAGGCAGTGTGTTCACTGCTGTCTCTAAATCAGGTACAATGATGGTAGTGTAAATGCTTTCGGCCGATACCCGTTGCTGGGGCAACAAAGCTTCTTCCGGCGATTTAATTAATGGAAGATCGCCATAAAGACGCACCAGGTAGAAGTAACTCAGGGCACGCATGAAATAGGCTTCGCCCAGAACTTCGCGGTATTTTGCAGCCAGTGTTGCATCCTCAGGAATGGGAGTTCCGGAAATAATTGCGTTGGAAGAGGTAATCACCGACCACATCGTTGACCACATTGTGGCCCAGTCGGCGTTGTTTACTGTTGGATTCGGTGTGAGGTTCTGTATCAGCAACATCACATTGTTTGGTTTGGGAGAAGTTACAATCTGATCGGCTGCTGTGTTGATGCGCATCATCCGACAGTTGAAACCGTAGTTGTTACCCCAAAAGTTATTGTACAATCCCGAAGTCGCTTTTTGCAGCTGGGAAATATCCTGAGGTAACTGAATGTAGTTTTCTTTCGTAATCCACGACTGTGGTTCCTGTACCAAATCGACACAGGAAGTAGTGAATAAAGCTCCTGCCATAAGCAGGGTTGATACTATCTTGTTCATAAATTTTGTGATTTTGGATGGTTAGTTAATTAAAAGGTGAAACTGAAACCGGCAATAAAGTTACGTCCGTTGGGATAATTACCCCAATCAACTCCCGATGTAAGCGGGTTGCCCAATGTAGCTTCCGGATCAAGACCTTTGTAACTGGTCAGCATTAAAGGATTCTGTACCGAAAGATAAACGCGAAGGTTTTCCAATCCGGCTTTTTTCGACGCAGCAGCCGGCAGGTTGTAACCCAGTGTCATGTTTTTGATTTTTACAAAATCGCCCTTTTCTACAAATTTGCTCATAAAACCCTGTACAGGCGACGAAACATATACAAATCCCGGAACATCAGTGTCTTCATTGTCTTTGGTCCAGCGATTCAGGAAGTCGCGTTTGGGTGTCAAAACATCCTGTGCAACTCCGTTGATACTGTTTGGGAAGCCCGACTGATTGGTAGCATTGTAAATGTCGAAACCATGGAATCCAACCATAAAAATATTCAGGTCGAAGTTTTTCCAGGTAAAGGTGTTGTTCCATCCCCAGTTGAAGGAAGGTTGTCCACTACCAATTACACTCTTGTCGTTTACATCAATTTTACCATCAGTGTTCAAATCCACTATCTTCAATTGTCCGGGTACTACTTTATAGATATTGGCATAGGTATCGGTTTTGGTGGTACCA
Source organism: Paludibacter sp. (assembly GCA_034002585.1). GTDB lineage: Bacteria > Bacteroidota > Bacteroidia > Bacteroidales > Paludibacteraceae > Paludibacter. The sequence continues at coordinate 3,839 of JAVFAG010000105.1, read as the reverse complement.
TCAGCATTGTTAACCGTAGTAGTTTCATTCACCTCAGTCGTTTTCCATACGCCATTGCTGGTATAACCGTAGAAGCTGGCGATTTCCCGGCCTTCTATCATCTGGAAGATCGACATTGGACTGGAAGCTACGTTTGAATCCATTGCCTGCATCTTGTTCAATGTAGGTATCAATGAATAAATGGCCTTATTGTGCGCCAGAGTCAGATTCGTGTTCCAACGGAGTTCGCCCTGTGTAAGAGGTGTTCCTCCAATCGTGATTTCAATCCCTTTATTGGTGATTTCGCCGGCATTTTTGAGTAAAGATGACCAACCTGTATGCACAGGCTGAGCTACATTAAGCAGGATGTCGCGCGACACTTTGTTGTATACATCGGCCGAAAGGGTGAGCCGTCCACTCCAGAAAGCGAGGTCGATACCGGCATTGAGCTGCTCGTTGCGTTCCCAGCGGAGTTCGGGTGAAGCCGGACGTCCCACAACATACGATGTGGTACCATCGGAATTCGAAACAGGTACCATTTGCGAATAAATGCTATAGGGGGCTATGGCCTGATTTCCAACAACTCCATAACCGGCGCGAAGCTTAAACTGACTGATCGCACTGATGTTTTTCATAAAGTCTTCCTGAGCAAGGTCCCATGCAAGGGCGAACGAGGGGAAGTCGTCCCATTTGTGATACAGACGCGAAGATCCATCGGCACGGTACGATGCGGTAAGCATGTAGCGGTTTTTGAATACGTAGTTGAGTCGTACCATTCCCGAAAGCATGGTGGAGATGGTACGCATTGACGATACATAATATTTATCAGCCCAGTCGAGTGCATCGAAACCCAGGTCGAAAGCCAGCATTTCGGCAGTACTTCGGTGAAGGTAATTGTTCATGTACGATTGCTCGAGTACAGCTGTTGCATTGATACGGTGATCCTCGTTAAAATCCTTTGTATAATTCAGGATGTTGGTATTCAGCCAGCTAAGATCCCAGTTGGTGGTAGCATTGGCCTGTGTACGGTTGTTCTTGAAGTAGAAATAGCTTTCGCTATCGTAGGAATGCTGTGCCAGTGATTCGGAAAAGCGGACCCCAAACTGCGAACGGAAGCTCAGGTCTTTCGTGATTTTAAAATCGGCATATACCTGCAGATTGTTGGTCATCGTTTGAGTTACATTGTTCACATCATTAATGTAGCCTACCGGATTATAGGCAGCTAAACCGCCTATCGGGAACAGATTGTTTTGACTACCATCGGCTTTATAAGGACTTGAAGTAGTAGGCCAGTTGATGGCTGTCTGTAAAATGCCTTCGTAGGATGCCACCCTTGGTCCGCGGGAATTGCTATAGTCGCCGTACATGTTCATTCCCACTTTCAACCAGTCGCGCAGGGTGTTGTCCACTTTCAACCGGTAATTCACAGCATCGTGGGCCGATTTTTTAAGAACACCCTGTGAGCCTGCGTACCGCAAAGACGCCAGAAAACTGGTTTTCGAACTGCCTCCCGAAAGCGATAAATCATAGTTTTGGGAAATTGCAGGGTCATTAAAAATGGAACGCACATAATCGTATCCTCCTATACCCTGATCGAAATCGCGAATTTGTTCTTCGGTGAAATAGGTTTTTGCAGGCTGCGGATTGGGCATAGTGGGGAAGTATTCGCGGCCGTAATCGTTGGCCAAACGGGCAAATTCACCCGGCGAGAGCACATCGGGGTAATTGTAAATGGTTTGAAAGCTGGCAAAGGAATTAAACGCCAGGGAAATTTTATCCTTTTGGGGATTTTTGGTGGTCACCAGAATAACCCCATTGGCGCCCTGTGAACCGTATACGGCTGTTGCCGAAGCATCCTTCAGTACTTCTATCGATTCGATATCCGAGGGATTGAGCGATTTGAGTGAACCACCCATAAATCCATCGATTACTACCAAAGGCTGGCTATCCGACGAAATGGAATTGACACCACGGATGCGGATGGTCATTTCCTTCGAAGGGTCGCCAGAACCGGATACTACTGATACTCCTGCCAGTCCTCCCTGCAACGTGGCTGCTACATCGGTCGAAGGTTGATGTTTCAGGGCTTCGGCTACTTTAACCGACGAAACGGCTCCGGTAAGGTCGCTGCGGCGCTGAACACCGTAACCAACCACCACCACATCGCTTAGTTCGAGGGTTTGTTCGGAAAGTACTACCTGTAGGGTATTTTTGCCGCTGGCGTTTACCTCAGCCGGCTTCATTCCCACATAGGAAATCAGCAGTTGATCGGAAGTATTCGCAGGTAATTCAATCTGGAACTGCCCATCGTAATTGGTAATTGTACCGTTCGATGTCCCTTTTTCAAGAATTGTAGCTCCGATAATTACATTACCCTTGTCGTCGAGCACAGTTCCGGTAATCGTACGACCGCTTTTTGGCCGGTTTTGTGCGGGAAGTTTGCCGGGAGTTAAAACAATCAGATTTTTGTCCTTCTTTTCCCAGCTGATGGAAGTATCGGCAAAGAGTTGTTTCAGCACCTGCTCAATAGTGCTGTTGTTGGTTTTAATAGAAACGATTTTGTTGAGGGCGTCGAACTCATCGCTGTAAAAGAAGTTGACTCCTCCGGCTTTTTCAATCGATTTTAATACCTGCCGGATAGGCTTTTGTTGTTCGTTGATGGTAATTTGTGCCGACAACGCTGTGGCCAGCGACAGCAACCATACAACTAAAAAACTCTTAACGAGAAAGATGTGTTTTTGTGTTGTTTTCATGAGTAAAAAAATTAATATTATGTTAATTAATCGCGTGTCATTGTAAGGTAATGTTCCAGGGTTTCCGGATTGATATTCAGAAATACGGTAGTATCGTTGATTCGATAGGTGAGGGGAGAAGTGAGGGAAATGATATTCAGAATTTCCTCTAATGAATTAATTTCCAATGTGCCAGAATAGCGAATCGCTTTTAATTGTTCCGATTCGAATACAATATGTACCCCGAAACTCCTTTCAAGTGTTAAAGCAATGCCTGCAAAAGGTTCAGAATCAAATGAAAATTTATTATGCATCCAGTTGGTAGCCAATTGGCTGTCATTTAGATTGGTTTTTTCCATTCGTCGTTCAGACTTGTGATAGCTGATTTTTTGATCGGGAAGCAAATTGATGCGGTTGTGGTCATCACTGGCTTCCACTTCCCCTTCAATCAATACGAGGGTATAAACCGGATCCTCCTGGTAAGCTTTCAGATTAAAAGCCGTTCCCAGAGCTCTTACGCTGATTCGGTCGCTTTTGACGATAAACGGAGCATGGGGGTTTTTTGCCACTTCAAAATAGGCTTCACCATCGAGGTGAACAATGCGTTCCCGGTTGTTAAACCGACTGCCATAGTTGATCTCGGAATCTGCATTCAACCAAACTTTAGTCCCGTCGGGAAGGGTAATCTGACCTTTTTGTCCAACTGCAACTGCCACCTGTGAATCGGTAGTATAACTTTTCGTTATTTGTTGGGAGATAAATAATGCTGAAACGATGAGTAAAGTTATAGTTGCTGCAATTCCCCACCAATTAGGTCGTTGTAGTGTAATCAGGGTGCGATTTCGAATAATCTGCCACATTCGGCCAGCCAACTGACTATTGATTTCATTTTCAGCTTGTGTCCAGTTCTCGCGAAGCCATTCCTGCTCAAAATCAGGGGAATTTATATCCCGTGATAATTTCTCCAATGCTCTTTTGCTAAGTGATCCATTGAAGAGTTGATGGATGCGATGTGTTTTTTTGGATTGCCGACCGGCCATAACCTTATGATTTAAAGTGTTCATATGGTTACACAATCAACCCGAATATTTCCGTTATGCCAGATTAAATATTTAACATAAACTAACA
>JAVFAG010000104.1:0-8738 GCA_034002585.1 Paludibacter sp. | reverse complement strand
GTATGCGATCCGGTCAATAAACAGGTAACCTATTATGTTGACGGAGTACGTGACCTGACTGTCTCGGCGCAGACTTTTGAGGCTTGTACCGGCGGATTTCGTATCGGCGCTCATAAGAATGGTTCCTCTGGTTTCTGGCATGGGAAAATTGATGAATTGTATTTCTTCAGGGGACTATTATCCGGTGATGAAATCAGAGCAATACGCGACAATACCTATTTCGACGGCTCAACAGGTTTAATTAATCAACCCGACTGGAATCTTGTTTATAATAATGATAGCAGGGTTTTGCAGGTAGTCAGTTCATCAGTACCGGCAGCATGTATAGCGATTTATACGACTACTGGAGTTTTGGTACGTAAGGTGCAACAAACAAACGTGTTATCTGTTCATGAACTTGCACACGGAGTTTACATCGTTCAGGTGACTGATAATGAGGGGGGAGTGCTTTCGAAAAAAATATTGATAAATTGATAATATGAGTTATTTTACACCTGACAGGTTTTCAAAACCTGTCAGGTGTAAAATAACAAAATAAATAATCATACCATGAAGCAAGTTTTACTTTTCACTGTATTTCTTTTAGTGCTATTCTTTCAGGCTAATGCTCAGGATCTCACCGGCTACCAAAAATTACGCGGTGTGGTTCTGTCAACAACGCCCGATGACGACTATACCCGGCATCAATACAACGCTTTCGACACCAACGAAGGAACAAGTTTCATGGCCAAAGATGTAAATGGCTGGGTCGGACTTGATTTGGGAGGGCAGTACGCCATTCAGAAGGTTCGTGTTTTTCCGATGCCCGACCGGATAGATAAGTTGGTGGGTTCAAAATTTCAGGGCGCTGATAATCCTGAGTTCAACAATCCCGTTACGCTTTTCACGGTGACAGAAATTCCTGTTGCCGGTCAATACAATACTTATGATATAACCAATACCCAAACGTTTCGCTATGTACGCTGTGTCAATCCGGATCATCGGTGCAGTGTAGCCGAACTTGAATTTTATACGGCTGAAGATGCGCAAAACGTGAATTATACACAGTTGACTAATCTCCCGACCATCTACCTTGAAACAAAAGGTAGTTTCGATTTTGTAAATAAGGAAGATTATGTTAAAGCAAGCGTAGCGGTTGCAAACAATAGTACTGCATCGGTTTACCCGGCAGAGCTGCGTGGTCGGGGCAATTCGACCTGGCAATTTATGGAAAAGAAACCTTTCCGCATTAAATTCGAGAGTAAACAAAATTTTCTTGGGATGCCAGCTAAGGCAAAAAGCTGGACATTGATTGCACTTGCGGTTGACAAAACATTGCTTCGCAACGGACTGGCTTTTGAAATCAGTAAATCGTTGGGTTTCGCATTTACGCCTTCCTGTGTGATAGTCGATGTGGTGCTCGATGGTTTCTATTATGGCACTTTTATGGCAAGTGACCATATTCAGATAGATACGAAACGTATTAACATAGATGAAATTAATGAATTATCAGCGGAAGAAGTAACCGAAGACAATATTACCGGAGGTTATCACCTGGAAATTGATGCTTATGCCGATCAGGAACCTGTCTATTTCAGAAGTCCACGAGGATTGCCTTTCACGGTTAAATCTCCGGATGAAGGTACAGCTGTACCACTTCAGAAAGCATATATTCAAAATCACATAGCCCAAACTGAAGATCTTTTGTTCACGAATACAGTGGAAGCCCTTGAGAAATACATTGATCTTGAAAGCGCAGTGAAGTATTACCTGCATTCGGAGCTCACCGGAAACTGTGACTCCTACTGGTGTATTCCCTGTTATAAAAAAAGAGGGGATGATAAACTGTATTTCGGTCCGGTTTGGGACTATGATCAGGCTTTCCTGACCAACGAACGGGTGCCCCGGTATGCCGAAACATTGAGCATGCAACATGGTGTGGCGCAATTCTGGTTCCGTGAAATCATGAAAACAGATACCGCGCAAACCGTGTTAAGACGTTTGTGGAAAGAAGTGAAGAGTAATAATCTGAAACAGCACCTGCTTGATTTCTTAGATGTGAATTCAGCAAACTTGCAGCAATCACAAGCTTTAAATTTTCAACGTTGGAATTCCTTAAGCCGTAAGGTTTGGTTCGAAGACGCCTTGTTTAATACTTATCAGGAGAATATTGATTTTGTAAAACAGTTTATCGAAGACCGCTTTACCTGGTTCGATGCGATTGCACAGGAAAGAAAGTCCATTTTAGCGGTTTCCACCCCTGAAAGCACGCCACAGGAGTGGAGGTATACTTTTGATACGCCTGCATCCAATTGGTATACAAGTGATTTTAATGATCGTAGCTGGCAGGTGGGTAATGCCCCTTTTGGCACGGAGCGAAACCTGCAAAATACGGAATGGAGAACGAACCAGATTTACATCCGCAAGCGGTTTAACATCGACAGTGCTGATATAGCCAATCTGATTAAAGCGAGTTTCCGTGTTTTCCATGATGAGGATTGTGAGATATATCTCAACGGAACCCTGGCTCTTGAACGAAGCGGATATATTACCGATTACCAGTATTTTGATTTTGATAAAAGTCTGCTTCAGGAAGGACAGAATACCATCGCGGTGAAGTGTACGCAAACTATAGGAGGTCAGTTGATTGATGTGGGTATTTATGTAACCCCCGAAGAACAAACCAATGCGCTGCAACCCGGACAGGCTATTGCAAATTATAGCTGGTTTGTCCGTGAGGGTATGCTGCACCTGAACGGGATTAACCCCGGTGCATCTGTTGAGTTGTATGGAATTGACGGGAAACGGTTGATACAAAAACGAGCTACAGGAAATGATATGCAAATAATATTGTCTGGTCGTGGAATATTTATTATCCGTATAGAGGGAAAAGCAACTAAAATCGTCTATTAAATGAGATATTATTATTCACATTAAATAGAATCCTATGTTAAAAACCAGGTGTTTTTTGTTCGCAATCTTCGTGTGTGTTAGTTGTGCTTTACAAGCTACTACAACTATCAAGAATCTTCGTGTAGAATATATGAAGAATCCAGTCGGTATTGATATTCCCAATCCCAATTTCAGCTGGCAAATGGAGTCGGATGTGCGGGGCATGAAACAAACAGCCTACGAAATCCGGCTAATGGGCGAAGACCGTAATTCAACAATTTGGAGCTCAGGGAAGATAAGCTCCGGCATCTCGGTTGCGATACAAGGTGAGAATATGCCCCTGACTCCTGCAACCCGCTATTGGTGGGCAGTGGATGTGTGGGACCAGCATGATACAAAGATTTCTTCCACGGAAGAAGCTTTCTTTGAAACCGGATTGATGTCGTCGGGATGGTCGGGTGCAGAGTGGTTAAAGGTTAAAGAGAAAACTGCGGATACGGGTCCGGTAAGCTTTACGATTGCCTGCGACATGACGCTGGTCAATCAGAATGCGGGTGTGATATTTGGCGCCACTGATGTAAATAATATGCACATGTGGGCAATCAATACCCATCAGGTAAGCCATCCTGTTCTGCGCCGCCATATTTTTGTAAACGGGAATGTAACGCTGGTAAATGATATTCCTTTGCCTGCTCAGTTTACAACTGCTCAACTCATCGGACACCAAAAAAGACTGAAAATAGAGGTGGTGAATAAGGTCATCAAGACTTATTTAGATAATACGCTGATTGATACCTATAATAGTGCTGATTTGAAAAACGGATACATCGGCTTTAGGGTGTATACCGGCGATAATAACGCGCAGGAACATGCTTATATTGACAATGTTGAATATGTTTATTCCGAAAATGGAATACAGAAAACTTTTACAGAAGATTTTGAGAACGGTTCGAATGATTTCGACGGTACGAATACCATCGTGGTAAATGCAAATACCCAAATGAATCTGGTGGCGCCGGGGAATGGCGATTTGCGGGTGCTGCAAAGTTCGGCACAGGGAATTCCCATGTTCCGCACCGAATTTCCCGTTTCGAAAACAGTAAAATCTGCCCGCATTTATGCAACGGCATTGGGTGTTTACGATTTGCATATCAACGGGAAAAGGGTAGGAACACCGCAATCCGACGGTAGTGTGGTGGTAGATGAATTCAAGCCGGGTTGGACAGATTACCGTAAAACCGTGTTTTATTCAACTTACGATATCACCTCTTTGCTAATAAACGGACAAAATGCGGTGGGTGCTGAAGTGACTTCTGGCTGGTTTACCGGTAACATTGCTCATAATGAGTATGGACGGCATCCGTTGGGCTTTAAGGCTAAAATAAGCATCACTTACACCGATGAAACTACCGAAACCATTGTTACAAATACTGCCAACTGGAAAGCAAGTACCAATTCGCCTGTCCGAATGGCCGATATCTATGATGGTGAAACCTACGATGCACGCAAGGAAACCAACTGGACTTCGGCTGACTATGATGATTCAGCCTGGAATGCCACAGATGTCCATACTTATTTTACCGGCAACATCCTCGCGTTCATCGGACAGCCGGTTAGGGTGCGGCCTGAATTACAGCAACTACCCCGCGACATAACCGTTTCCAGGGGAATAACTCCCAACGGTTCAACTTTTGGTGAGGTTAATGTGGTCAGGAATCTGAAAGGAGAGAACAGTATTTCGCTCAATAAAGGTGAGACTGTGATATATGATTTCGGACAAAATCTGGTGGGTTGGATTAAATTTAAAGTGAAGGGTGCACGTGGTACACGACTTACTGCCCGTTTTGCAGAAATGCTGAATGATTCGGGTGAAAGTTCCCGGGGAAACGACAATGCCAAAGGGACGCTGTACCTGAAAAACCTTCGATCTGCAAAAGCAACCTTACGTTACACACTGAAAGGTGAAGAGTCAGGTGAAGAATTTAATCCCGTTATGACCTTTTTCGGTTTTCGCTATTGTGAAATAAATGCTTCGGAAGATATAACACTCGAATATGTAAAAGGAGAAGTAGTAGGCAATGTGAATGATGAAAATTCTTCTTTTACAACCAATAACGAACTTGTTAATAAATTGTACAGCAATGTTATATGGGGACAACGGGGTAATTTCCTGAGTGTGCCGACCGATTGCCCGCAGCGCGATGAGCGACTGGGGTGGATGGGCGATACCCAGATATTTTCACGTGCAGCGGCTTACAATGCCGATGTGGTTTCGTTTTTCAACAAATGGGCAAAAGATGTCCGCGACAGTCAGCAGCCCGATGGTACCTACCCCTCGGTAGTGCCCGACAACTGGGGTGTTGGTTATGGTCGCACCGCCTGGGCCGAAGCAGGGATTATCGTGCCCTGGAACGTGTATCTGATGTATGGCGACCGGGGTATTTTACGTGCACAGTATCCATCGATGGAGAAGTTTATGAACTGGATGGCTACCCGTAAGTTCGATGGTTATTTGTATAATGGGGGTGATACACAATATGGCGACTGGCTGGCTTACGAGGAAACCAACGCGCGACTGATTAGTGTGAGCTATTATGCTTATGTGGCAGAACTCATGGCAAAGATTTCCGGTGCACTCAGTACCAGTTCAAACGATGTATATGCACAGAATGCAGTTAAGTATCAGGAACTTTACAATAATATCAAAGCGGAATTCCAGCGCAGGTATATTAATTCGCGCAATGGAAATCTTACGGTAACTTCGCAGACAGCCTACCTGCTTGCTTTGCAAAATAAACTCTTTCCCGACAGTGTAAAAGCACAAGCGGCATTGGAGCAATTAATAGCGAAAATCCGCAACAATGGCAACAAACTAAGCACAGGTTTTGTCGGTACCGGCATATTGAATCAGACCCTGAGCGGGTTAGGTGCAGACACAGTTGCCTATAGCCTCTTGTTACAGCGCGACAATCCATCGTGGTTGTACAGTGTCGATCAGGGTGCGACTACCATTTGGGAACGCTGGAATTCTTACACGATTGCTTCCGGCTTCGGCGACCCGTCGATGAATTCATTCAATCATTACTCCTATGGAGCTGTGTCGGAATGGATGTACCGTTACATGGCGGGTATCGAAGCTAAAGAAGAACATCCGGGTTTTAAACAATTTGTTTTACAACCGATGCCCGACCTGAGGAGCGCGGCAGTTGCAGAAAGGATAAACTTAGTTGATGCTTGCTTTGGATCGTATTACGGAAAGATTAAAAGTAAATGGGAGCGTAAAACAGATGGAAACTACCGCTTTACGGTTACTGTTCCTGCAAATACAGGAGCAACAATGTACATCCCGAAATTAAAGGATTCAATTGTCGTATTTGAAGGTAACGTGCCGGCAGTTGAAGCGGTTGGTGTTACTGCATTTACGGAAGAAAAATCGCGTTTCGTGGCTGAACTCGAATCGGGAACTTATGTTTTTGATGTCAGGAATGCAGATGAATCAGGTACTTTGGGATTAAAAAAAAAAGATGAATTTAAAATATATCCCAATCCGGTAGAAGATAAACTGATAGTTATTTGTGAAGGTTTATTTGTAAAATCAGCAGGTATTTATGATCTTTACGGGAGGCAAATGTCAGGTAACACGTTATTGAATAGTAATTCTGTTGATGTTTCTTGTTTGGCTGCAGGAATGTACATATTACAAATAGAAACTGCATCGGGAACAAATAAATTAAAATTCAGTAAAAAATAGTAATCACTTAAATCATTATTTATATGTCATTGAAATTCAAGTTAGTGCCGTTAATCATTTTTACATTGACAATGCAACTGATGGCTTCATCGCCGGTTGATTTTGTAAATCCCTTGATTGGTACGCAGTCAAAACACTCCTTATCGAACGGGAACACCTATCCTGCCATTGCTTTGCCCTGGGGAATGAACTTCTGGACCCCGCAAACCGGTAAAATGGGCGACGGTTGGGCGTATACTTACGATGCTGATAAAATCCGCGGTTTTAAGCAAACCCACCAACCCAGTCCGTGGATCAACGATTACGGACAATTTGCCATCATGCCGGTAACCGGAAAGCCTGTCTTCAACGAAAATGACCGCGCCAGCTGGTTCTCGCACAAGGCTGAAACAGCCAATCCGTATTATTACAAGGTGTATCTGGCCGATTTCGATGTGGTAACGGAAATTACACCGACAGAAAGAGCTGCCATGTTCCGTTTTACCTTTCCGCAAAACGAAAAGTCGTATGTAGTCGTGGATGCTTTCGATCAGGGTTCGCAGGTGAAAATCATTCCGGCTGAAAATAAAATCATCGGTTATACCACGAAGAATTCCGGTGGTGTCCCACAGAATTTCAAAAATTATTTCGTGATTGTTTTCGATAAACCCTTTACTTATCAATCGGTTGTTGCCAATGGCAATGTACGTGAGCATGCACTTGTTGCCACCGATAATCACGTGGGAGCCATCATCGGCTTTGCAACCCAAAGAGGAGAAAAGGTACATGCCCGCGTAGCTTCTTCCTTTATCAGTCCCGAACAGGCCGAGTTAAACCTGAAGGAACTCGGTAATCGTGATTTTGAGACCATCAGGGCGGATGGAAAACAACGCTGGAACGAGGTGTTAGGCAAAATTGAGATAGAAAGCAACAATATCGATCAGTTACGAACATTCTATTCAAGTCTCTATCGCTCTGTTCTTTTTCCACGTAGTTTTTATGAATATGACAAAGATGGAAAAGTGGTGCATTACAGTCCCTACAACGGGAAAGTTGAATCAGGTTATATGTTTACCGACACCGGCTTCTGGGATACTTTCCGTGCCCTTTTCCCTTTGCTGAACCTGCTCTATCCGGAGATGAACCTGAAAATGCAGGAGGGACTCATCAATACGTATAAAGAAAGCGGCTTCTTCCCGGAATGGGCCAGTCCGGGACACCGGGGTTGTATGGTGGGGAATAACTCAGCATCTGTTCTTGCCGATGCATATTTACAAGGCATTAAAGTGGAAGACACCGAAGCGCTTTGGAAAGGGCTCACTTATACGGCTAATAATGTGCATCCTTTCGTGTCGTCGACAGGGCGATTGGGACATCAGTATTACAATACCCTCGGCTATGTGCCCTGCGATGTGATGATTAACGAAAGTGGTGCCCGCACGCTGGAATATGCCTATAACGACTGGTGTATCTATGAGTTGGGTAAAGCACTGGGCAAACCTGAGAGCGAGATTAATGTATATAAGGAAAGAAGTCAGCATTACCGCAATCTTTTCAACCCGAAACACAACCTGATGAGTGGTCGCAAGAAAAACGGGGAATTCAACGAGCCTTTCAGTCCGTTTAAGTGGGGAGGCGACTTCACCGAAGGTAACGCGCTGCATTACACCTGGTCGGTATTTCACGATCCACAGGGATTGATTAACCTGATGGGTGGCAAAAAGATATTTAATCAGATGTTGGATACCGTATTTGCTTTACCACCCATCTTCGACGAAAGCTATTATGGAAGTGTGATTCACGAGATCCGTGAAATGCAGATTATGAATATGGGTAATTATGCCCACGGAAATCAGCCGATTCAGCACATGATTTACCTGTATAACTATTCGGGAGAACCCTGGAAAGCACAGTATCACCTGCGCGAGGTGATGGACAGGATGTACCTGCCTACTCCCGATGGCTATTGCGGGGATGAAGATAACGGTCAGACCTCAGCCTGGTACGTGTTCTCAGCGCTCGGATTTTATCCCGTTTGTCCGGGTAGCGGACAATATGTGTTGGGTTCGCCGCTGTTCGAAAAAGCAAAGTTACATTTGCAGAACGGTAAAACCATCGAAATCAGGTCAAAGAATAA
>JAVFAG010000103.1:7183-8824 GCA_034002585.1 Paludibacter sp. | reverse complement strand
AATGCACAGAAACCATCGGCATAGAGTACCTGTCCCGTAAGGCTGTCGGTCACCACAAAGCGGTAATCGCCGCGGTTCATAAACTGTCCGTCGGCCGTTTGCCTTCCTCCCCAAAAGGGCTCCCTGCTGATTTTCAGTACCGATGCTTCCGTGTAATTCGCATCGCCACTCAGGTGAAAATCGACCCGGCAGCTTTCGGTGGTGAAATACTGATCGAAAGGAGTTGTAGCATACCCTAAAGCTGCTACAAACAGTAACGCTGCAAGAAGATGGGATGGTTTCATTTTAGTTTCTGTAAATCGTCGACGGGGCTGCCTGCGCTTTGGGATACACCGTTACATCGGCAATGGTTACCCTGTCCGGCACACTTAAAACATAGGAAATCAGATCGGCAATATCCTCAGCTACAAGCGGTTCAAAGCCTTCGTACACTTTCTTTGCCCGTTCTTTATCACCCTTAAACCGCACTTCCGAAAATTCGGTTTCAACCGCCCCCGGGGCGATGTTAGTGATTTTAATTCCATGTTCGGTTAAATCGAGCCGCATGCCTTCGCTTATCGCTTCCACGGCTTTTTTCGATGCACAGTAGACTGCACCATTGGGATAGGTTTGTTTGCCGGCCACGGAACTGATGTTGATGATATGCCCTTTTTTGCGTTCCACCATTCCGGGGATAATAGCTCGTGAAACATACAGCAGACCCTTCACATTGCCATCCATCATCGCATCCCAATCGTCGGTATCACCCGTTTGAATAGGCGAAAATCCATGCGCATTTCCGGCATTATTCACCAGCACATCGATGTTTTTCCATTCATCGGGCAGCGACGCGAGCTGCGATTCAACGTCCTCCCGGTTGCGAACATCGAAGGTCAGTGTGTAAACTTTTGTAGTTATCTGTTTTTTCAGCTCCTCTAACTTTTCAGCCCGGCGACCGCAAAGAATTAGTTGATAGCCGTTTTTAGCTAATTTCAGAGCGGTGGCTTTTCCGATTCCGGAAGAGGCGCCTGTGATTAAAGCGATTTTATTCATGGTTGAAATAATTAATTTTACTCTTTTAAGTAGTAATCTTCAGTAGTTATTTTGGTGAATTCTTGTTTCAACAGATTTATTTTGTCTTTTCGGGGTTGATAAGCTCCAGCAATCGTTTGCCAGATTCGGTTAGTTTGTAACGTTGTTCGGGATGGGTTTTTATATCAGGGTATTTCAACTCAATCCAACCCTGTTCTACTAATGAATCAATGTATTTGACCTTGTTTTTATGATGACTACTCAAGCCAATTTCTTCCAGTATCATTTCTTTACTTTTCCAATTTATTATAAAGGCTAATACTTCTTTTACTTTGTCATGTGTAGATTGCTCAATAATTGATACTACTTGTTCTAAAGCTAGTGCACTAGCTTGTACACTAGCTTGTGCACTAGCTTGTGCACAAAAAGCAATGATATCGTTTAATGTGTTGAATTCCAGATCTAAAGCTCGGTTACTAGCTCGGTCACCAAATGCCTCGTGAACGGGCAGAGTTACCAAAAAATAAGTACTATCGTCGGTGTCAAAGGTACGGCCATGAAGTAAATCGGAGAGGTTTATTGGCAGAGACATAGTTCAAAAATAAGGTGTTAGTTTTTATTGTTTTTCAC
>JAVFAG010000103.1:0-7083 GCA_034002585.1 Paludibacter sp. | reverse complement strand
AGGTATTCCGAAGCGCCAAACAGACTGCGTTTTTCCAGCAGTTTAAACAGAAAATCGTTGATTTCGTTGAATTTACGTTCGTCGGTAATCAGCGTTGGCATCATCCGGTCGATGGATTTATTCATCTCTACATACACCGAATCGAGGCTGCGGCCACTGTTTTCAATCAGCCAGAAATGCGCTTCGAGGGCTTCGCGCAGCAAACCGCTTTTGTAGATGCGGGCATCGGTATAATCGAGAGCGCGAAAGGCTTCGATGGTAGCCGGAAGTTCTTCGGTACGGTATTGAGCAACGGTGCCTGCCGAACTCACCAATTTACGAACCGGCAGGTACCAGCTCACATAACTGGTGGAAGGCAGTCCGGCAAGAAACTGTCTGTCCTCGTCTTTGATGCGGTTGCGCTCCCGTTCAATTTCCTTCTTCGGACGGGCATTCACTGCAAACAAGGAATCCTTTTGGTAAATTTTTTCCAGGTAATCCCAGGCACTCAGGGCTTGCTCGCGCCGTGGATGCTCCGTGGCATAGCGCCCAAACCACTCATTTTCCCGACTTCCGCGGATGCGAATGGTTTCAGGAGCGGCAAAACTCTCTCCGCTGATCTGCATGATCTCATTAGCCAGAACCACAATAAAGGATTTGTTGTCGGTCGATGCCAGGTAAGCCATACCGTAATCCTGCGGTGCATAGTTAAGGCTGAAAGCACCTTCAGCAGAGGCTTTCACACTATCGATGGGATAGATATCGAAACCGTTGAACCCCACTAAGCGTATGGTTTGATTAGCCAGAGCCGAAAAGGAACCGGTGAGTTTGTTTTGGGAAAAGGTGAAAAGGGAGGAGGAGAGAAGGATGAAAAGCAGCGTTTTTTTCATTTGGTGAACTGACAATCTAAGTAATTACTATTACGGATTAGTTGTGATTAGTTTTTCAATCTCTTCTATAAATAACTGTGTTTGAGGAATTAATTCTTCAACCATTTCCAGGTCAAAACGAATAAAATCATCATAATCTCCTGAAATTCTGTTGTTGAACATCTGAGCATAAAATCGGGCAAACTCTTGATTCAATTTTTTTGTTGACACAAAATGCAATCCAAGCATTTGTTTAACGCCTGCATGGGTTTGAGTAGGTATATTGTGCTTTAAAAGTAAGGCAATGACTATATAGTAACAAGCGTAATAAAGCCTGTTAACAGCTGTGTTGTAATAGCCATGATCAGTAATACTTCTTACTTCAGCAAATGTTTCTTTTGCATGTTGAAGGCGATAGGCCACTAATGCATTTTTACTATTTTCATCTAATACCTGTCTCATAACTCTACCCCTTCGTTCATAATATTTATATAGAATGGTGTTTTAAAAGGACGATTTTCCCACTCTTTACGGGAGAAAATCAAAGGACTGATTGTTATTCCTGTATCCATTTCGACATCATACAAGGGATAAGCAATTCGTTTTTGATCGCTGAACGTAACCTTATCTTTATTGATTAAAATCAACAAATCAATGTCGCTATCGGGGCGTGCGTCACCCCTGGCTTCTGAACCATATAAAATTACCCGGGCATCAGGTGATACCTTTCGGATTATTTCACGTAATCGATTTGTTATAGCGGTTCGTTGCATCTTTAATATTCGAATTTAAAAAAGGTACTTGCATACAAAAATACGAAAGTTCTGCCAACATGCAAACTTCAGTTTAGTTGTAATTGAAAAACATACCCGAACCGTTTCTTCAGAAATCCATCCGTAAACTCCCAAATCGAAACCAGCAGTGGAAGTTCCCGGCCATCTTCCGCCAGACTTTCAAGCGTAAACCGGAAGAGTTTATTGCCCATGGTGTCCTGCAGTTTGGTAAAACGAAAAATCAGCTGATCGAAAAAACTAAGTGTTTCATCGGGTAAATCTGCATACGTTGTAGTAGTTAGTGGGAACAAGTGTTGAATGTTGGAATGTGCAAACTGCATTCGCTGCAAGTGTTTGGTGCAAACTAAATACGCCAGGTACATCCTGTCGTTTTCTTCTTTAAGTATCATAATCAGTGGTTTAAAAGTTGTTTGGTCGTTTGAATGGAATGGTAGAAAGCCGACTGTTTTTTCACCCGGTCGTCATCGAATACAACATCGACCCGTGAGCCAAACAAATACACCTGTGCAGTAGCTGCAAAGTGTTTTTTGGTGAGATCAACAATGGATGCTATTTCGAAGGATGTGAGTCGCATGGCTGAAAGTATATAGCTTGAAACCGTTTTGCAAATTTAAGCAATTTTTTAAACGCAGGGATAACGCTGGGAAATTTTCAAACTAAATACCCCTGCAATGGTACAAATAATACGAAAAAACTCCCCTGCAATGATACAAGAATTGAAGTTTTTTATTAGCTTAGTCTTTGAAATATAAATAATTAGACTATTTTTGTTTGAACTTAGAACCGGATATAGTGCACGCATGTGTTCAACTATGATAATCTAAATCCTTACTTTTGTTTATCATGATATTCTAAAGTAGAACTTTCGATTGTCATGAAAAAAGTATATCTTTGTTGTGTTTTTATATCTCAAATTAAATGCTGTATGTTACAAAGAAAACTGTCGCTGAAGGATACCGAGACTGAAAGTGTCTTTCTTTGGGGAGCCCGACAAACCGGGAAGAGTACCTTATTGAAAATGATTTTTCCATCGGCTCGCTATGTCGATTTGCTTAAATCCGATGAATTTGAGCGCTATAATCGCCGACCTGCCTTGTTGCGCGACGAACTCGTCCTATTGCCGGATAATGAATTAGTAATAATTGATGAAATTCAGAAGATTCCTGTGTTACTCGACGAGGTACACTGGTTAATCAGCAATAAAAACCTACGTTTCATTCTAAGTGGATCCAGTGCACGTAAATTGCGTCGTAGTGGCGTAAATTTGTTGGGTGGCAGAGCTATACGGGCACATCTTTTCCCATTGGTAAGTGCAGAAATACCCGATTTTGACCTTCTAAAAGCGTGTAATAACGGTATGCTGCCAAGGCACTATTTAATAGATGATGCGTCGAAGCGAATACATGCCTATGTTGGAGATTATCTTCAACAGGAAATTAAAGCTGAAGCATTAACCCGCAACCTGAAAACTTTTTCGCATTTTATGGAGGTAGCGGCCCTGAGCGATGGTGAAATAGTGAATTACAACAATATTGCTTCGGAATGTGGTGTAAGTGCGCCTACTGTTAAAGAGTATTTTTCAATTTTAGAAGAAACACTTATCGGTTTCACCATCCCGGCATTTACCCGTAAAGTGAAACGACGTGTGATACAATCTCCTAAATTTTATTATTTCGATGTGGGAATAGCCAATTTTCTGCTAAAACGAAATGCCTTATGTCCGGGTTCTCCCGAATTTGGCCATGCTTTGGAACATTTTGTAATTCAGGAGCTGGTAGCTTACCTGTCGTATTCCGGTTCTCGTCATGAGATTTCGTATTGGCGCACCACTTCGGGTTTCGAAGTGGATGCCATCATCGGGGCGGCACACACAGCCATCGAAATTAAATCGAATGCTGAAGTACACCCTCACCACGCCAAAGGGTTAAAAGCTTTTGCTGAAGAATTTCCGGATGCCCGTTTGATTTTAGTGTCGATGGATAAGAACCCCCGGACTATGAATGGGATTTATGTTTTACCGGTAACTGATTTTCTGAAGTTGCTGTGGGAGGGATCGTTGTTTTGATGATTTTGGTTTTGTTTTGCTATCTTTGCAATTGTTGAAATTAAGAATAACATTTAAATTGAGTTATATACTTTATACCATCTATAATGTTCATTACTGGAAGTTAAAGCAAGTCTAACAAAAGATTGGAGCACCATCATTAAAACTTGAAATTACTAAATAATTAATGAAACGTCCATGACGAAAATTGAATAACAAGGAATTGATGGTAATTGAAGTGTGTAAAAGTTATATTTTGTCAGATAAGGAGCATAAATAGCTATCAATCAGTTAAAATTATATACTCATGAAAAAAAGACTTCTTTTCTTTTTGTTGACTTTTGCAATAGCAAATCTAAACAGTCAAACCTATTTTGATATAGAGTTTGCAGGATTAAATGAGGTGGCGCCACAAACCGTCCTTGTAAAAAATCTGACCAAAGGAACGCATGTTAGTGTGCACGGTTCTGATATTTTGCGCTTACATGTAACTGAAACAAGTGTAAAACAGATTACCATTGAGAACAAGAAATTATCGATTTTCCCCAACCCGATGGAACACAGCTGTCTTGTTGAGTTTTACAATGCGCAACAAGGCAACGTCAACATCCAACTGCACAGCATTGAAGGCAAAGTTTTATATCAAATCAGCAGGGAGTTTTCTCAGGGTAAACACAAATTTCAGCTATCAGCAGTCTCAACAGGAATGTATGTGCTAAGTGTAAGAACTACTTCCGACTATTTTACCGGTCATTTTGTTTCGAGAGGGCAATCCGGTTCTAAGTCGAATATGATCTCTATTAGTGAGATATCTGCTAATAAGACTGAACAAAATATTGTTAATTCAAATCCAAATCCAACTAAACGTAACATACAGGCAAGTAACAATCGTGAGTTTGTAATCATGGATTACACAGAAGGGGATAAGCTCAGCTTCACAGGATATGCTGACGGATATACAAGAGCTACAAAGTATATTTCACCAAAGAGTAGTGAAATCCTAACTTTCTTTCTTACAGAAATTGTCGCTGTTTTCAATCCTGCCACTGGCATGACCTGGATGGATCGAAACCTTGGGGCAAAGCGCGTGGCTATTTCCCGAAACGATATTGATGCTTTTGGCGACCTCTATCAATGGGGACGTGAAACGGATGGGCATGAAAAAAGAAGCTCAGAAGTAACACAGTTTTTAAGCGATTCAGAGAGGCCTGGACATGGATTATTTATTTCACCTAATTCACCACCGTATGATTGGATTACTCCCCAAAAAAATGACTTCTGGCATGGTGTCGAAGGTGTCAACAATCCATGTCCCGAAGGGTATCGCCTGCCTACACCAACCGAATTGAACATTGAACGCGCGAGTTGGAGCAGCGCAAATAATGCCGGTGCGTTCGCATCACCGCTGAAATTAACCGCAGGTGGGTACCGTCATAGCATGAAACTGATATACAGTCCGGGAAATGACGGAGCATATTGGTCGAATACGATTGATGGAACTGATGCCCAGTTTCTGTTTTTCAAAGACACTCTTTCCCGAATGGGTAAATACGGCCGATCAGGAGGTATTTCAGTGCGTTGTATCAGCAATAACATATCTAATTCACCACCGGTTATCGAAACAGGTTTTGTTTCACAGTACAGTAGTACTGCCGCTGATTGTGGTGGAAATGTGGTTTATGACGGCGGATTGACGGTCACCGAACGGGGTATTTGCTGGAGTATCAATCCGAACCCTACAGTAGATCACAGTAAAACATCCGATGGTGTTGGTACTGGTGTATTTACAAGTGCAATTACAGATTTAGCCCCCAATACGGTATATTATTTACGTGCATATGCAACCAATAGCATGGGAACAGGATATGGTGTTCAAAGAGCGTTTTTAACCAAATCGACAGTCGTTGTAAGTGATGTTTACAATCCTGTGACTGATAAAATTTGGATGGATCGTAATTTAGGTGCCACACGTGTGGCAACATCCAGTACAGATGCTTATTCTTATGGTGATTTATATCAGTGGGGTCGCGGAGCTGATGGTCATGAAAATAGAAACTCAGCCACAACTTCTACTTTAAGTAAGAACGATAACCCAGGACATTCTAGTTTCATTGTCAATGCTTATAATGATCCCTGGGACTGGCGGAGCCCACAGAACAATAATTTATGGCAGGGCGTTAACGGGGTCAATAATCCTTGTCCCGAGGGTTATCGATTACCTACCATAGCAGAATGGCAGGATGAACATAAAAGCTGGCAAGGATGGGGTGCTGCAGGAGCTTTCGGTTCGCGGCTAAAATTGACTATGGCAGGTTTTCGCGGGGGTAATAATTCGCTATCCTATGTTGGTACCTTAGGAAACTATTGGTCAAGTTCTGTAAATGGTACGGAAGCACAAGTTTTGCATTTCTACAGCGATGGTGTTACTACGACAAGCGCAAATCGTGGAGGTGGACGATCAGTCCGATGTCTCAAAGAACGACAAACGGTGAGCATACTCGCTTCAATCGAAACATTTCCCGTTTCAGAATTGAATAGTAATAGCGCCAAATCAGGCGGAAACTCAATCTCAGATGGCGGTTCTTCAATCACTGACAAGGGTGTTTGCTGGAGCACATCAAATAATCCGACAATAAACGACAGCAAAACTTCAGAAGGAGGAGCTACAGGAAAATTTATAAGCGCCATAAAAGGATTAACCCCCAATACTACCTATTTCCTCCGTGCATATGCAACCAATGGTGTGGGGACTGCATATGGCGAAGAAATATCATTCCTGACGCCATCGGGTTTATTTGAATTAGGAGAGGTTTATAATCCGACAACGGATAAAACCTGGTTGGACAGGAATCTCGGTGCTGGACGAGTGGCTACATCCAGTACCGATGCCGCTGCTTATGGTGATTTATATCAGTGGGGTCGTGGAACCGATGGGCATGAAAAAAGAAATTCGCCATTAACACCTAATTTAAATTTAAGCAACAGTGATACACCCGGTCACGGGATGTTTATTGTAAATTCAATGAACAGTCCTTTTGATTGGAGAAGTCCACAGCAGGATGATTTATGGCAGGGCGTTAATGGGGTGAATAATCCTTGTCCCGCTGGTTTCCGACTACCAACCATAGCCGAATTGGAAGCCGAGCGAAAAAGCTGGAGTAGTGACAATGCTACGGGTGCATTTGCATCACAACTGAAATTGACGTTAGGAGGTTTTCGAGGCGGTACAGGAAGTATCCTCTATGCAGGTGAACTTGGTCAGTATTGGTCGAGTACTGTTAATGGAGCAAACACAAAAGTAATTCATTTTACCAGTATTAATACCCTCATCAATAGTGAATATCGTGCAGGAGGTCGATCTGTCCGCTGCATCAAAGATTAAGGGCGAACTTTAATA
>JAVFAG010000102.1:0-8920 GCA_034002585.1 Paludibacter sp. | reverse complement strand
AGTCCGTAATGTTCATTGAAAAATGCTGCCGGAGTCTTTAAATCAGGTTCCAATTCATAATTTTTTTGTGGAGTATCGTGGTTACCCGGAACGGTAAAAACAGGTGCTGCAAAATGATTCATTCCCTGAATAAACTCGGTTCCGCTTGTAAAACCATTCATATAATCGGTAATTCGCTGACGGGTGCTCGACACATTGTTGGTGTTGGGGTAATGATTATCGCCTGTTTCAATCACCATCTCCGGATTGATGATATTGGCAATACCAATGGTTGTAGCTACCATTTTCAGTATCTTATTCGTATCGTACGAACCCTGCCAACGGTGAGCATCGGAGATATGAAACACGTAAAAGCTGGTTTTATACTCTTTAATCACCTTTACGGCAGCTAGCGACACTTCATCACCAGTCGAAGTTTTCAGGATTAAGTCGTACCGGTCAACAGGAGTGTTTGCCGGAACAGAAATAGTGTATTTGCGGTTACAGGTATTTCCCGACCACTGATCGTACACCCAGGTATCGGTTTGTATATTCACTATGCCAGCTTGCACTTCGTTGTAAGGCCCCTTTAGCAGAACGCTGTTCAGCGTTTGATTTGCATCGGCGCTGTGCCAGACTTCAAATGTTTCGCCGGCCTTAACGATGGCCGTTGTGGCGCGCCAGGGATATACAATTTTTCCGGCAAAAGCCTGGAAGGAGATGCAAAAGAAAAGAAATAAGAAAGTAGTGATGTGTTTCATGGAAATAAAATAGAGTAGTTGTGTTCACGGTTCAAAAATACCGCGACACACTTAAATAATGATTAAATAATCATTAACCGTGGAAATAAGTTGAAAGAATCTTAGGTGAAGTTTATAAGGTAATAATAATCAGGTTACGAACTGCAACTCCTGCCGTTTCTTCATCAACCGCTTTAACCATTCTTCCACTGTTTGTGACGGCACCGTTTTCACCCCTTCGAGGGTGATTCTCTGCCCGATGCTAAGCCGTTTACTATTACCCATATCATGATAGGGCAGCAGTTCGATGTCCTTCAGTTTGGGATATTGCTCGGCTAAAACAGCAATGGCAGCGAAATGCTCATCTGTATCGTTGATGCCGGGAATGACGGGGCAGCGAAGGTAAATGGTTGTGCCGTAGCGGTAGGCTGCATACAGGTTTTCGAGTATCACCTGATCGGGCACGCCTGTGTAGCTTTGGTGCAGGTCGGTGCCGGTAATTTTGTAATCGAACAAAAGCACATCAATAAAAGGAAGGAGTTGCTTGAACTTGAATGGTGAGATAAAACCGGATGTTTCGACACATGTGTTGATGTGCAGCGCTTTGCATCTCTTTAACAATGCTTTTGCAAAGGCATACTGATGCAGGGGTTCGCCTCCACTTAAGGTAATTCCACCGCCCGAGTTACTGTAAAAATCCATATCAGGTACTACTTCAGCGATTACTTCCTCAACCGACATTTCTTTGCCTATCATCCTGAGAGCATCGTAATTACAGGCTTCAACGCATTTACCACATTGTTGGCAGGATGCAAAATCGATGGTATGCACATCCTTTTCGACAAAATGTACATTGTTCGGACACACAGGGGCACAATCGCCGCAATAGGTGCAGCGTTCAGAGAGAAAAAACAGCTGCTTTTGAGACGCAAGTGTTTCAGGATTATGACACCAGAGGCAGTTGAGCGGACAACCTTTCAGGTAAACGGTTGTACGTATACCCGGTCCGTCGTGCATGCAGGCACGCTGTATGTCGGAGATGATTGCTTTTTCGTTCATATTTTTTGAATCAGGAACCAGGAAGCAAGTGCCAGAAATCTGGAATCAACAGGCTTGATGCGGGTTTTTAGTATGTTACACGACTTAAAATTTCTAATTGCACATCGCGGGGCAAATCAATATACCTTGCACTGAAGCCACCGATTCGCACGTATAAATCCTGATGAAGTTCGGGTTCCAGCAATGCTTTCTCCAGATCACCCCGATTAATCACAGTTATCATGGCCTGAGCACCTCCTTTTTTGAAATAGGTGTCAATCAGCATGTCAAATTTGGGGCGGTCATTGGTAACAAAGTCCCTGCCAAATCGCATATTTTGAACTGCTCCGGCGTGAATCGAATGACTGGGTTTCACCAACGAATTGATAAGTGCAGTGATTCCTTTTTTATCGTTGCCACCGGCGGGTGTATTGCCGTTGGCCATTTCGCGACCGGCTTTTCGTCCATCGGCTGATGCTCCCACCCATCGGCCTAAAATCGTATTTTGTTTATTGTTAATCAACACATTGAGATACCAGTCCAACTCAGTACGGAAGCGCTGGTCGCGCATGGTGTTGCACATAAAATCATGCAGTTGCACCATCATATCATCGGCATAGGCATCGTCGTTGCCGTATTTCGGACAGCTTTTCAGTAGTTTGTGTTCTTTTTCGAAACCAACAAAATTGGCATCCAAAACTTCAATAAGCTTTTCAGCAGAAATCAGTTTCTCATCAAACACCATTTTTTTGATGGCAGCCAGACTATCAGCAGTATTCACACTTCCAAACGATTCAAGCGAACCACCGAGGTATTTTATTCCTCCTGAGAAAATGGCTTTACCACGTTCTAAACAATTGTCGTAGAGCATACTCAGGTACAGATAAGGCGCTTGTTTGCCCGATTCCACATATTCCAGTTCTTCGTGATCGGCCAGAATCTCAATGAAATAAGTCAATTGTTTTTTAAAGGCATTGAAAAAGTCATCCCAGCTCTTGAAATTTTTCAAATGCCCGGTTGGCAATCCTAACTGTTTACCTGTTATATGATCCACTCCGTTGCGAAGCGTTACATCCAGGGCTTTTAGCACATTGAGCGAACCACTTGGAGTACCGTATCCCATGTGATCGATTACTATCTCGCCACAACCCAGGGGCATGTACTGTTCGGCATCTTTCTCAGGTACATCATGCGCTGCAGCCACTCCCGGAACCAACACATCATCGTTGTACAGCAGCGGGAAGGTATGCCCGTCGGCTATCAGCGAAAGTGATTTCTCCATCAAAGCGGGATTCATGCCATCGTAGAAACGAAGGGTAGTCTGTGGCAAAATCGCACGTCCGTAAGTGCGCATGGTTTCGAGCACTAAAAAGGCAAACCGGTCGGCATTGGCTTCGTTGCGGCGGCCACGACCACCGATAATCACCCGACCATCCACATCGCGGAACAGTTCGTTGATGAGTCGCCAGTACGAATGCATCAGCGAGAGAGCTTCTTCTTCCGTGATAATTCCATTATCGATATCGTAGGCATAAAAATCACCGAGGTACACATCCACCCGACCCAATTCGAGTGAGCCACAAATGAGCGTATACAGCCACGAAAGCTGCAGGGCTTCGTAAAATGATTCGGGTTTGTATAAGGCATTGTTTTTAAGCACCCGTGCCAACGCAATCAGTTCTTTTTCCCGTTTACCATCGGGAGCAACAGCAGCTTTTTCGAGCGCTTGTTTTTCGTAATACCGACAGCAATCGGCGAAAACATCCAACGCCATCAGCATGCCTTCGTATAAAAGATAATCGCCACCCGATGCAAGCGCCTTATCCCTATAATCGGTAATTTCAGCCTTTAATCCCGGAACACCTGACTGCAACAGTTTTTCATAATCCACAAATACACCTGCCATGCGGTAGATAGGATTGGCTATCAGTGGCTTGAAATTATAGGGCAACGAAACAATTTCGTCGCGGAACAGCACCGGCAGCATTTTTTCAGTAAAGGCTGCTTCCACCTTTGCTTTCGATGTTTCTTTCTTCCAGAAATGAAGCATTTCGTGTACACCATCGCGCTGTTCGATAGGAATATTTCCCCGCTCGATGGCTTCGATGATTTTCTGTTCGTGACAAAAATAACCGTAGGCAGCCCCACCGGGAGCGTTGTGCGGACTAAATCCCACCCAACCCCAGAAAGTCCGGCCGGCTAAGCGGTCTTTGTCCTGAATTTCACTAAGAACTGCCGGAAACTGGGCCTTATGGCAGCGTGCTTCCCGTATGGCAATGTGTTCGTGACTGCTTTTGCGGTACACTTCGGTGAAGTTCAACTCCATCGAGAAATCATCAATTTTTTGCATATTCGTTATCGTTAGCTAAAGAAAAATCAGTTTTAATGTGGTTAGAAATTGCACCCATCCGCCTTACCACACACGACGGATGAGTATGCAATTTCAGCAAACTTACAACACAAATTTCAACACACCAGCATTCGTTTTGGCTATATAAACTCCTTTCGGAAGTTGGTTCAGATGGATGATTGCCTGATTCGAGCGTAAAATAGAAACACCTGAGAAAGAGTAAATATCCACTTCGGCATTCGTTGGATTTTGCAGTTCGCTTACCGATTTTGAAAGATGTGAAACCAAAATATCCTTCGTTCCACTGGCTAAGCTTTCGGTAGTCACCCAATCGCAGGCTTGTTTAATAACTTTCAACGCATCAGCAGTTAATTGTGGATTTGCAAAATAGTTGAAACCACTAATAACCGCTCTGTTGGCTATTGTAAAGGTATTCATGGTCGTATTTTTCTCGAAAGCAATGGTTTGTGGAATCTGACCTTCAAGGGTATATGCAGTACCTGTACCGATTGTTACCGTGGTGATTACCGTTGCTCCTGACGGCAAAGCAGGGAAGTTTAACCATTGGAGTGCCACGGGATTACTCGTAGCATCGGGCATTGTTTGATAATGAAATGCAGGATCGGCAGGTATTCCATCCAGAATTGGATGCGTTGGTGCGGCAGTTTTCACCGCTATATCGGTAGTGTTGGCATAATCGGTACCGGTAACGCTTGTGGCCAGCCATTTCAGGGCATTGTTATGTCCGCGGGCTGCAAATGTTTTTAAGCCAACGAAAGGAATCGGGGCTGTTCTGAATGCAGCCCAGGTGCTGGCAGTCGAACCAATGGTTTCGCTGAGTACAGCCAGGTCGTATTCGCCTGTGGGTACAGTGCCGTTAGCAACAAAAACAGTCACATTGTAGCCGTTCAGGCTTAAATGATTTATAATGTTTTGATCGGCCAGGGGTTCAACATTGGAAGCAACGATGAACACACAGTTTTTGGTAGCAAATGCTGCACTTATACAAAGCACACCGAGAACTAAAATAGTAAAAAGTTTTTTCATAAGAATTGAATTTTTAAAAGTTAGTATTAGAGAAAGATATCTTTTTTATGTAGTTAGTATGAAGTATTCTCAAAACCTCTTTCAACATGAAAAGAGGCTATTGACTTTACCATGCATGTTCCTTTACATAGCTAATAATCTCATCAACCTGAGCATAGGCGATAGCCGTATAAGTATCGGCAGCGCCATAATAAATGGCTAATCGTCCGGTAGCTCCATCGGCTACCACGCCGGTTGGGAAAACCACATTGCCCACATAACCCGCTGTTTCGTAAATCTTTTCAGGTGATAACAACGGAAATTTGCAGCGGTACAGCACTTTTGTGGGATCGTTGATATCCAGGATGGCAGCTCCCATACTATACACAAAACTATCGCAGGTATCGGTAACACCGTGATACAGCAACAGCCAGCCTTCGGTAGTTTCAATAGGTATGGGTCCCGGACCAATTTTCACACGCTCCCACTTCAGCGGACCAGCAGTAAATACCATTCGGTGCTTTCCCCAGTAAATCAAATCGGGACTTTCGCTGAAAAATATATCGCCATAATTTACGGCCATTGCTTTGCCCATGGGGCGACTCAGCATGGCAAATTTTCCGTTTATCTTTTTAGGAAACAACACCCCGTTGCGGTTGAAGGGCAGAAACGCATTCTCTATCTGGTGAAAAGTTTTGAAGTCTTTTGTCCATGCCTGACCAATGGTTGCACCGTAGTAGGCATTGCACCAGGTAATGTAATAAGTATCGTCAATTTTGCAAAGGCGAGGATCGTAGGCAATGGAGATTTTTCCCAATGCCGGCTCTGAGCAGGTAAAATGGATAGGCTCTTCTTCAATTTCCCAGTTGATACCATCCTTGCTTTTACCCAAATGTAAATTGGGATCCATCGATAGCGAATCTACGCGAAAGACACCGATAAAACCATCTTCCCAGGGCATTACACAGCTATTGAACACACTGCGTGCTTTGGGCATGGGGTGCAGGTCAATAATAGGATTGGTACTATGTCGCCAGACTACTTCTTTGCAGTCGGCAGGTTTGGGTTCCCAGGGCATGTTGGGAACGGCATCGGCAATTAAAGCAGTATTGTTCATCGTCAAATTATTTTTTTTGAGACCTCTTCAGGGCTCTTTGTTTTACTACATTTATACTCCCCGGGTTATTACCTGGGCTTATTCCAAATCAATCCTTAAGGGCTAACTCCCTAAACTCACAATCAACATCAGTAAACCTATCACACTCAACACGGCAACACTCGAACCCACAATTCCCACCCAATCTTCGCGGTTCCATATGCGGAATTCCCAATTGGATTCGGGGAAAATTTTCAGATGATTAAATCGGTTGGGATTGGCGCGGGTCAGTTCCATTTCCTTATCATCCTCCAGCGAACAATCGCCCACCACCAGAGTAAGAAGCTTCCCGTAAAACTGATCGAGTGATTCCTTGTCCAGTGGTTTTGTGAAATATGCCACCAGCATCAGTATCAGAAAAGGAAAGATAATTCGAAACAGGAAGGTCAGGGTTTCATTTAAGGAATAAGAATTGGTGGATAAATCCCATCCCAGCTTATCCAAAGCGATAAGTTCCACTTTCAGATATCCCTTTCCAGTGGCCTGATTTCCCGAATATTTAATTCCTTCGCTCCAAAAAATAGATTTTTTAGGAAGTAAAACTGTTTTTTCGAATTTTTCTCCGGTTTGAAGCTCCGAAGGTCGTTCGCCTTCGGCTTTACCAATTTCATTCAGTTTATCCCAGCTGCTTATTGCATCGTTTCGTTGCTGAACATCCATCTCTCTGGCTGTATAAATTCGACTTACAGGAACTGCAAGCGTCGTTTTGCTCAGGTATTCCGAGCTTTTCATGCCGGGCAAAAACGGTAATCCAAAAGGTAAAACAACGGTAGCGATAAACATTACCACCATCGATGCCCATGCTCCTGCTCTGTTGGAACGACGCCACAGCATGCCCAGCCAGAAAGCCGCAGCCAGTATACAATTGAACATCATGGTCATTTTGAACAACTCGAACAAGCCACTGGACTGAGTAGCGATAAACGCTGAAAATCCCATGTAGAGGGCACTGAAAATTCGTCCCACCCAGATATAGTGCTTTTCGGAACAGTTGGGGCGAAACGGCCGGTACAAATTATTGGTGATAAGTGCAGCGGCAGTCAGCATAAAAGTCGAAGCCGACGACATCAGCGCGGCAATCAGGCAGGCAATCATCAGTCCTACCAAACCCATGTTCAGTGGTCCAAGTAAATCGCGTGTTGCCATTCCCCACACATAGTCGGGATCAGAGATGGAATTGCCGTAAAGCACGACAGTTAGCAGGGCCACTAATCCCCACATCACACTGGTATAGCGCTTGAGCAGCATGCCGGTAACAAAACCGTAACGGGCAGTGTAGTCGTTTTTGGCCGAACCACAGGCTGTCATTTGATTCGCCTGCACTGCAGTGGTAATCACGATCATCACCGAGAAGCCGACAATCCAGTACCAGGAGAATTCAATCAGGCTGGGTGATCCCCATATTTCCATAAAAGATGCGGGCAAAACCTTGTGCATCGACTCGAAAGCACCGATAAACCCTTCGCTTCCGAATTGCAGGTTGATTTTCGCCATGGCAAAGGGAATGAGCATGATGGACAATATGATAATGAATATCCCCTGCACTAAATCGACCATAAAAGCAGCAGTGAGTCCGCCTTTACTGGCATATAAAAACGAAACAAGTGCAACGATGAATATCAGCCAGTTTTCGTTGAAATAGGAATATTCTTTTTTAGGATTAAGGGTTTGTAATTCCACCAAACGCGATTGCTGAACTTCACTGAGCAGGGCAAAATCCACTGCTTCCAAACCCTCCCGTTCAACAGCTTTATAATATTCCACCTTTTCGGTAGCATTTAACTCAGAAACCGGCTTAGAGGCGATGGCAGAAACCGTTTTCGACATAGCCACAAAACCAATAGCAGCAATCAGTACAAAAAAAATGGATTGACACAGGGCATAAAAAGCCGCCATGCGTTTGGAGCCATACCGTTCTTCAAAAAAATCTCCCAAAGTAAGCAATCGCAACCGACGGTACCAGATGGAAGTCATCCAGAACACTGGCAAATTTATTAAACCACCTGCTATCATTGCCCAGATACCCGAAGCACCATTGGTATTCACCATGGTCGAAGTGGTAGTCACATTTTCCACTGAAGTAGCCTGACCGAATGCCGCAAAGGTTTGTATCAGCTTACCAAACCGTCTTCCTCCCATGAAGTAATCTTCGCGGTTGTTGATTTTGCGGGCAGTGCGAATGGCAATGACAATAATCAATACAAAATAGAAAATGATGATGGCTATGTCGAAGATAGTTAATCCCCAGAAGCTAATCTGCATATTTTTTCAATGGTATTAGTATGAACTTAATAAGTTGAATTTCTGCAACAATCAAATCAATTGAGAGCAAAATTATTTGCCCTCAATTAAATAATCATTAAATAATGATTAAAACCCTTGATACAGCTGAAATATGTTGAAATATTCAGTGTTTTATACTCTTGACTGGCATTTTGACTGGCAATGCACCGCCTTTTTTGAATAATTCAGAAGCTTTGCCGGTTAGCCACAAATAATGGTCTGATGGCAAGCCATCCATACCGACAAACTTTGCCACATCACTTACCGGCGGATTATCGGTACATTTAAAAATGGCTGTGCCTTCGTTTACCTCATCAAACATAGCTACATAAAGCATCGTAGCGCCGG
>JAVFAG010000101.1:0-9099 GCA_034002585.1 Paludibacter sp. | reverse complement strand
AGAGCATTCAGCATATCTCACAAAATACAGCCCGCTATGCCGAAAGCCAGGAATCGTTAGTAGAAGCTACCGGTAAGCTTCAGCAGATTTACGAACGCATTGGTGAAGATACAGAAAAAATTGAAGTGAATACCCAGGAATACCGCAACAAGGTGGAACGCATCAACAGCAACCTGGCAGGCATGAATTCAATTTATGAAATTCAACTGAAGGATATTCATGCACAGTCGGTACATTTCCACAATCAGACTGAGATTTCAAAAAAGATGACTGATGAGATGCGATTGGTAACCGGAGAAATAGGAAAGCTGAAAAATGTGTCCGACGATTTCTCTCTGGCCACTGAAAAACTGAAACACAACGCCAACGAACTGGCCGATAATATTGCCAAATTGAATCAGATTTATGGTAACATGTTAAATGCCATGAATTAACTTCAAGCAACCTGCACAATGAGTGGAACCAAGAATGCTCCGGAAACCCCGAGGCAAAAGATGATCGGAATGATGTACCTGGTGCTGACAGCTATGCTGGCACTGAACGTTTCCAGCGAAATCCTGAACGGATTTAAGCTGGTCGACGACAGTTTGCACACATCCATACAGTCGATGGAAGAACAAAACCAGCGTTTATACCAGGAGTTCAGAGCCATGGACGAAAAGAACCATGCAAAAGTGGGCGAATGGCTGAAAAAAGCGAATCAGGTGCGTCAGGAGGCCGATGCCCTTGTTAATTACCTGCATCAGTTTAAGGTTGGTATTTTGAAACAGGCTGATAAAGAAAATGCCGATACCCTCTATGCACGGACCATCGATCGAAAAGATGACGTAGAAGCTCCTGCAAACTATGCCCTCCGCGACGGTCATGCTGCTACACTTAAATCCAAATTGGAAAACTACCGCGAATTATTGGTATCACTAACTGCCGACGACAGCCGTATGTCGGAAGCGTTCAGCCTGATTTATAACACTGGCAAAATAAATGGAAAAGAGTGGGACATTGCTACTTTTGAAAGCATGCCCGTATCGGCTGTGATTACCATACTTTCGAAATACCAGACCGACGTGCGCAATGCAGAAGCAAAGATGATTCAGTATCTGAAGCAACGTACCGATGAGGGCGATGCACGTGTGAATCAGTTCAATGCTTTTGTTGTGGCCGAATCGAATTATGTGATGGAAGGTCAGCCTTACCGCGCCAATATCTACCTGGCTGCCATGGATACAACCAAAAAACCAACTGTGTTCATCGGTGGTAGCAGGTTGCAGAGCAATGTGTATTCGGTTACACCTAACCGATCCGGGGAATTCACCTATTCAGGATATATCGAACTTCCTGCAATGCCGGGAACAGAACCCCAACGTTTCCCCTTCACTACAAAATACAATGTAGGAAAACCTGCAGCTATTATCTCCAACGACGACCTGAACATCCTGTACAGAGGCTTTGAGAACAGCATCAGCATTTCGGCTCCGGGTATTCCAACCGATAAACTGAGTCTGTCGATTACCGGTGGAACGGCAACATCCCGTGGAAACGGTAAATACATTGTGAAACCAACAGCCAACAGCGTGGTCATCTCGGTGAGTAGCATCATCAATGGCCGTCAGGTGAATATGGGAAGTAACACCTATCGGGTGAAGCAATTGCCCGATCCGAAACCATACGCTGTGTATCGCGATGCCAATGGAAATATGCAGTCGGTCTTCGACGGAAGTGTGCATGGCCCAAGCTTTGTGGCAGGTAATCCAACTGTTACAGCCGGATATGGCGAAGATGCACTGGTTCAGGCCAATTTCTCGGTACGCTCGTTTGCCATTCGTATCGGAAGACGCACCTACAACTCTAATGGGGGTAGATTCTCGCAGGAACAAATTGATGTAATTGCCAATATGCCTTCGGGTACACCGGTCACCATTCAGCGTATCAGAGCAGTGGGGCCCGATGGGATCGAACGAAATCTTTCGGCAGTTGCAATTGAAGTATTATAAATAAACAAAGAATCACTATAAAATGAAGAAAAGTTGCATCACAGTAGTAGCACTGCTAAGCATAGTACTGACACAAGCGCAGGAACGAACTTTCAACTTTTTCGAGCCAAATGGAAGCATTACCAATGCCCGCGATATTTCCGACGACAGGAGCTATGTCCTGGCACATCTCGAACACCGTGCCGATGATGTGGTGTGGGCACATGTGGTGTACACTATCATCGACCTGAGAGATACGCGGAATCTGGCAACAGCATTTCCTACCGAAAACGACGATAGGTACAAAAACCTCTTTCGGCTGATGACCGATGCGGTGGTATCCGGTGCACCGGTGTATTATGCCAACGAAGCCGGAATTGCTCCGAACTTTACTGCAGCCAATGCGGTGGCTAAAGCTAAACTTTCGGATGTTTTTTTCATTGAAACCAATGTGGCTGGAGCTCAGTATATCGACCCGCTTTTTGTCTTCAATGAAGCTGCCGGTACGGTAACTGTAAGCAACCGTATTTACGATCGTTTTTCACGTCGAATTAACAAATTCATGCTTCAAAAAGTGTATTATTTCGACAAACACTTGTCTCGTTTCCATACCCGCATCATAGGAATCGCACCCATGGTTACCGAAGTTGAGTTGCTTCAACCTGCCTTTAATGACGAAGAAGAACCCGGTTCAGCCAGCTCACAACAGCTGAAAGGAGCACTGAGGGAGTCGATCCTGTGTTGGTTCCTGTACGATGAATTGAAACCAAAATTATCAGAACAATTGATTTACCAGGTTAGTAACACCGCTCAGCGCATGAGCTACCATGAGTATTTTACCAAAAAGATGTACGCCGATTACCTGATTGGCGATAACAACCTGTTCCGCCGCCTGTATAGCACAACCGAAGAGTTAAGTCTTCCGGAAATAAAGGAATCGGTGCAAAAACTGGCTGTGGAACTTACCGAAGTGGAATCAGGTGTTTGGAATTATTAATGTTTAGTGAAAAATCAGTACCTTTGCAGCAGTTTATTTTTTTATCCCGTCTGAGCAGGTGGTATCTACTTAAGGTAGAATACACATTGCTTATACATCTTTCTCTTAAACTGTATGCGTACCGTTATACTTGCAGATAATCAGGATATTACAAAAGCCGGCTGGCTGTATCTGTTACAGTTGGCCGGTATTAGTTATGCCGAAGAGGTAGCCGACAAAAAGGCACTGATGAAACAGTGCGCCAGTCATCCCACCGCATTGATTATCCTGGATTATACACTCTTCGATTTTCAACAGGATGAAGAATTCATCATCCTGCAGGAAAAATACACTGAAACAGACTGGATAGTGTGTGCCGAAACACTTACTGATGCACTTATCAGCAACCTGATTTACAAAACGAACCGGTGTAGTATTATCCTGAAGGATAGCAGTGCCGAAGATTTACAAAGTGCGTTGAAGATGGCTTTAAAAGGACAGCGGTACATCAGTAGCAGCATTTCGAACCGGATGTTTGAAGCCAGCCGGAATAAACCTGTAGCTGAAGCTTCTCTGCTCACATCCACCGAAAAGGAAATCCTCAGGGAGTTGGCAATGGGCCATTCGACCCGCGAAATTGCCTCCAATCGCAACATCAGCATGCATACCGTGATGACCCACCGGAAGAATATTTTCCGGAAAATTGAGGTGAACACTGTTTACGAAGCTACAAAATACGCAATGAAAACCGGGTTAATCGACCTCACAGAATACTACATTTGATGGAAATAGCAAGTTTACTTTCAGGAGGAGTGGATAGTTCGGTGGTGGTACATCTGCTGAAAGAAGCAGGCTATACCCCTACCCTTTTTTACATTAAAATTGGAATGGATGACGACGAATTGCTGCATTGC
Source organism: Paludibacter sp. (assembly GCA_034002585.1). Lineage (GTDB taxonomy): Bacteria > Bacteroidota > Bacteroidia > Bacteroidales > Paludibacteraceae > Paludibacter. The sequence goes on along the minus strand of JAVFAG010000101.1, from coordinate 5,239 downwards.
AGTTCGGAAGAAGATATTGAGATGGCCTCGCTGATTGCCCGCAAATACGGATGTAAACTTGAAATAATCGATTTGCACCAGGATTATTGGGACAATGTGGTGGCCTATACAATTGACAAAGTGAAGAAGGGCTTCACGCCCAATCCCGATGTGATGTGTAACAAACTAATTAAATTCGGGGTTTTTGAACAGAAAGTCGGATATCAGTTCGACAAAACGGCTACCGGACATTATGCCCATACGATTGAAAAAAATGGAAAGACCTATCTTGCCACTGCTATTGATCCGATAAAGGACCAAACCGATTTTCTGGCGCAGATTAATCACCTGCAGGTTTCGAAACTGATGTTTCCCCTGGGAAGGCTGATGAAAAATGAAGTACGTGCTATTGCCGAGAAGGCCGGCCTACCCAGTGCCAAACGTCAGGATAGCCAGGGCATTTGCTTCCTTGGAAAAGTGAATTACAATGATTTTATTCGTCGGTATTTGGGCGAAAAAGAAGGTCCCATAGTAGAATTTGAAACCGGAAAGGTCCTCGGCAAGCACAAAGGTTACTGGTTTCATACTGTTGGTCAGCGCAAAGGTCTGGGTTTATCCGGCGGACCGTGGTATGTGATTCGCAAGGATATTGAAGCCAATATCGTATGGGCTTCGAAGGGATACGATGCAGCAGCTGCCTATGGTAATGAGTTTACAATGAATGATTTTCATTTTATCACCGACGATCCCTGGCAAAATGAAGCTGCAGAAATCAGCTTTAAGATAAGACATACACCCGAATTTACAAGGGGCATTATTGAGCCCACAGCGAATGGGTACCGGGTTCGTTCTTCGGAGGCCCTGCAAGGCATAGCACCCGGCCAGTTTGGTGTTATCTACGACAAAGATCACCGCATTTGCATTGGAAGCGGAGCAATTATAAACGACTAATGCATTAATGAGTAGTTCATTAACGCATTAGTTGGTTAGTTTTTGTTTCGAATAAACAGCTGAATAGGTGTGCCGGTGAATTCCCACTTAGCTCGGATTTTATTTTCCAGAAAGCGCTTGTAGGGATCCTTCACATACTGCGGTAAATTAGCAAAGAAAATAAATGTAGGCACATAGGTATCGGGCAATTGCGTGATGTACTTTATTTTGATGTACTTCCCTTTCAACGCAGGAGGCGGATAATTTTCGATGAGAGGCAACAGGTACTCGTTAAGTTTGGCAGTAGGAACCTTCCGTTTCCGGTTTACAAATACCTGAGCAGCAGCATCCACAACTTTCAGAATACGTTGTTTGGTAACAGCAGAAGTAAAGATTACCGGGAAATCGGTAAACGGAGCAAAACGGTTTCGAAGCTCTTCCTCGAACTTCTTTGCATCGTTGGTTTCCTTGTTTTCAATCAGGTCCCATTTATTCACGGCGACTACCAGTCCCTTTTTATTTTTTTGAATGAGCGAGAAGATATTCATATCCTGGCTTTCAACACCCCGTGTAGCGTCAACCATAAGAATACACACATCTGAATTCTCAATGGCACGGATTGAACGCACGACCGAATAATATTCAAGGTCTTCGTGCACTTTGGCTTTTTTACGGATACCTGCCGTATCGACCAGGTAAAAATCGTGACCAAATTTATTAAAACGGGTATAAATCGAATCGCGCGTAGTTCCGGGAAGGTCGGTAACAATAGTCCTGTCCTCGCCCATAAATGCATTTACAATCGATGATTTACCGGCATTCGGACGGCCCACTACAGCAAAACGGGGAAGTTCATCATTGAGTTCCTCGGCGAGTGGTTCGGGACCCAGCATGTCGAGTATCTTATCGAGCAACTCACCCGTTCCCAGGCCATTAACTGCTGAAATCATAAACGGATCGCCCATGCCCAGTTTGTAAAACACAGCAGAGGTATACTGCATATCGAAGGTATCGGTTTTGTTGGATACCAGCAACATCGGTTTTTTATTTCGGCGAAGCAGGGCAGCCACTTCCATGTCGAGGTCGGTTATGCCGTTCTGGGCATCCACCACAAACAGAATAAGGTCTGCTTCTTCCATAGCAATGGACACATGTCGCTTGATTTCCTCTTCGAAAACATCCGACGAATTGCTAACCCAGCCACCGGTATCGATTACCGAGAACTCACGTCCTGTCCATTCACACTTGCCATACTGGCGATCGCGGGTAGTTCCCGCTTCTTCATTTACAATTGCCCTGCGACTTTGAGTCAGTCGGTTGAACAAAGTCGATTTACCGACATTGGGGCGTCCAACTATTGCAACAATATTTCCCATTGGTTTTTTATATCCTGAGGATATGTACATTTAATTAGTTTCAGTAGCACGAAGGCTACAGCGGGTAAAAATATTAAAAAGTTAAAAAACCTCCCGAACGCAAATCCGGGAGGTTTTTAATCAGTATAAAAATGCGAATTGAATTAATCCTGATTTAATGTAACGCGTTTAAAAGCGGTACAGGTAGCTTTGTTAGCTTTCAGGTAATCAGCCACTTTCACTTTGGGATCCTTAATGAATTCCTGCTCGAGCAACGTTGATTCAGAGAAGAACTTGTTCAAACGACCTTCTGCGATACGATCGAGCATTGCTTCGGGTTTACCTTCCTGACGTGCTTTTTCGCGGCCAATTTCCAACTCCTGGTTGATGATTTTCTCAGGAACCGAAGTGCGATCGAGCGAAACAGGGTTCATCGCAGCAGCCTGCATGGCCGCATCGCGCATTACCTGAGCGTCGAGACCAGCTTCAGCAAAAGCAACAATAGTTGCCAGCTTGTTACCCGGGTGAATATAGGCCGATGAACCGGCACCTTCAACACATTCGTAATAATCGAGTTCCATTTTCTCGCCGGTAATACCCGAACGGTCGATCACCTGCTCAGCAACTGTACGGCCATCGAGAGTTAACGCTTTCACCTGGTCGAGCGAAGTAGCTTTTGCTGCCATGGCAACGTCCAGAATACTTTTTGTAAGAGCGATAAAATCAGCATTCTTAGCAACGAAGTCGGTTTCACATTTGAGGGCAATGATAGCGGCGAAACCATTATCGGCAGCTGCTAATACACAACCTTCCGAAGCTTCACGATCGCTGCGTTTTGCAGCTACTGCCTGTCCTTTTTTACGAATAATTTCTACAGCTTTGTCGAAATCATTTTCTGCTTCAATCAACGCATTCTTGCAATCCATCATACCGGCACCGGTCATGGTACGCAATTTTGTGATTTCAGCCATTGTTACTGCCATAATTGTATCTCTTTTATAAGATTAATAACTTAATTATTCCTCGTCTTCTTTAACGAATTTCTTTACGATATTGGCGTTCAACGCTTCGTCGTCTTCTTTCTGAGTACGTGGACGTTTTGAAACACGACTTTTGCGTTCTTTCACTACAGGAGCTTCAGCTGCATCGGAATCAACTTTCTCAACCTTGCGTTCTTCCAATCCTTCCTGAATAGCTTCAACTAAAGCAGTCAGAATAACGTCAACCGATTTAGTTGCATCATCATTGGCCGGAATTACGAAATCGATACCATTAGGATTCGAGTTGGTATCAACGATACCGAACACAGGAATACCCAGACGCTGAGCCTCTTTCACAGCGATATGTTCTTTCATCACGTCAACCACAAACAAGGCTGAAGGCAGACGGGTAAGGTCGGCTATCGAACCAAGGTTCTTTTCCAGTTTTTCTCGCTGACGGGTAATCTGCAGTTTTTCGCGTTTCGAGATATTTTCAAAAGTACCATCCGTATTCATCTTGTCGATGGTGGTCATTTTCTTAACCGCTTTACGAATAGTGGGGAAGTTGGTAAGCATACCACCCGCCCAACGCTCAGTGATGTAAGGCATTCCGATAGCCGTAGCTTTGTCGGCAACTACATCCTTCGCTTGTTTTTTAGTAGCAACGAATAAAATTTTACGACCCGATTTAGCAATCGACTTCATAGCTGCCGCAGCTTCGTCGATTTTTACAACGGTTTTGTGCAGGTCGATAATGTGGATATCATTGCGCTCCATAAAGATATAAGGAGCCATAGCCGGATTCCATTTGCGTTTCAGGTGACCGAAATGGCAACCAGCTTCTAATAATTGTTCAAAATTGGTTCTTGACATTTGTTGTTTTTTAATTTGTTTACTTTCTGTAAAATCAATTCCCGGGTAGCCATCCAGTGTCTATGAGTCCCGGCAATTTAGATACTAAACTGATATTAACGTTTCGAGAACTGGAATCTCTTACGAGCTTTCGGCTGACCCGATTTCTTACGTTCCACTTCGCGTGGGTCACGAGTCATGAAGCCTTCCGATTTCAGTGCCGGTTTGTCTTCGGGGTTAATCTTAACCAACGCGCGGGCAATAGCCAAACGTAAGGCTTCAGCCTGACCTTTGAAACCACCTCCGTCGAGGTTAACTTTAATATTGTATTTCTCGGTAACTCCTAATTTAGCCAGTGGCTGAGTTACAATGTACTGCAACATCGATGATGGAAAATAGACACTCAAATCACGTTTATTGATGGTGATCTGACCATTTCCTTCGCTTACGAAAACACGTGCCACAGCAGCTTTTCTTCTTCCTAAGGCATTTATTACTTCCATACTGATTATTTAAGTGCGTTTAAATCGATTGTTTTTGGTTGCTGTGCTTGCTTGTCGTGTTCAGGACCGGCAAATACATACAGGTTACCCAACAGCTGGGATCCCAGTTTATTCTTCGGCAACATACCTTTAACCACTTTTTTAATCAGCATTTCAGGACTCTTTGCCATCATCTTGGCAGGAGTAGTCTCCCGCTGTCCACCCGGATATCCGGTGTGACGAAGGTAAACGCGATCGGTCCATTTCATACCGGTCAACTGTACTTTTTCAGCATTAACAATGATCACATTGTCGCCGCAATCTACGTGTGGGGTGAAACTTGGTTTGTACTTGCCGCGCAATAACTTAGCGACTTTCGAGCCCATACGTCCCAACACCAAATCGGTAGCATCCACCACTACCCATTCTTTCTGCGCCGTTGCTTTATTCGCAGAAATGGTCTTATAACTTAACGTATCCACTTTAAAAAATTTATTATTTTGATTAATACCTGTCGTTTTTTTACCTCAGGAATACTGAACTTGAAAGAGGCTAATCGGCACAAATTCAATACCTTCTGCATGTATCCAACGAACTTTTACACTGGGATAATAAACGGACTGCAAAGATACTGTAATTCTTCATATTACCAAATAGTTGC
>JAVFAG010000100.1:2041-9156 GCA_034002585.1 Paludibacter sp. | reverse complement strand
AGCGTATCCACTCCGAAAGGAAATACCTGAGCACCGATTTTATCCAATTGATAACCAGCAGCTACAGCTTCCAGTTTGCATTTCTGCTGATCGGCCAGTTGGCGGCCTTTGGTAAGCAGTTCGAGACTTACATCGCCTACGATGCCGTCTTCAATTTCCAGATAGACAAAAATATTATTCATGCTGATTATCCGATGGTATGGTTAGCGATCAGTTCCTTTATTAACTCTTCGATGTCGGTGTCGGCAGCGGTCAGTTGTTTGCTTTCCTTGGCAGTGAACACCACGCTTTCGATTTGTTTCACCTTGGTGGGTGAACCCGAAAGACCCAGCCACTGGGCTTCGTGCTCGATGTCGGCCACCCCCCATTCGGGAATGGTGAAGGTGTGATAGGTATCGGTGTAATCAGTCGACGAAGCCTGTTGTTCAGATACAGACATCGCATTTTTGTATTTCAGGGTGAGTTTGGCATGGCGGGGGCGGCAGGGAGCAGCCGAACCGTTAACGGTAACCACCAAGGGAAGTGGCCCTTTCACTACTTCGACACCCCGTTCCAGACGGCGGCGGACAGTGATTGTTCCATTCGAGAGATCCAGAATCTCTTCAGCATAGGTAATTTGGGGCAATCCCAGCTTTTCGGCTACCTGCGGACCTACCTGGGCGGTATCGCCATCGATGGCCTGTCGACCTGAAATAATTAAATCCACTTTCCCCATTTTACGGATGGCAGCAGCCAGCGCATAGGAAGTGGCGAGGGTATCGGAACCGGCAAATTCGCGGCCACTCAGCAGATAACCACCATCGGCACCACGGTACATACTCTCACGGATAATCTCGGCAGCACGGGCAGGGCCCATGGTCAGCACCTGAACGGTGGCATCGCCGATTTTGGATTTCAAACGAAGTGCCTGTTCGAGCGCGTTGAGATCTTCGGGGTTGTAGATGGCGGGCAGGGCGGCGCGGTTTACCGTACCGTCGGCTTTCATGGCATCTTTTCCCACATTACGCGTATCGGGCACTTGTTTTGCAAGCACAACAATGTTAAAACTCATTTTTAGCGTATTATTATGGATTAATATTCTGTTCGCATACAGAAATACAGTCGGGTCTCCCCATTCGGGAAACAGGCACAAAAATACGTTTTTTCCGGGAAGTTGCAATACAAGGTTTGCACTAAATTTGAGTAAGTGTGCAATTATTCACACTAAGAGTTCGAAATCATTGAGTTTTTTATAAGCTGGAGAGAAAAAAATAATACTTTCGATTGCCCGGAGAGAAGTACTGTCTTAAAATGACAACAGCGCGGGACTTTTCACAAAGTCCCGCGCTGTTAATAGGTATTAGTTTTTTTAAGGTATAAAAAAGATTGTGTTGTTTAGTTAACGCTTGCAAAGAAACACTGTTTTTTTGGATAAAACAAGCCGAAAAATAGGTTATAAAACATGTTTTTGCCGTTTTATGCTCAAAAATGGGGTCTTTGAGCCAAAAAATCCATAAAAAACAGCCTTTCTAAAAAAAAACGTATCTTTGTTGGGTAAAATTTTGAGCAAAAATGAAGCTATCTTTACTACTTATTCTTGCTGTTTTTATGTCTTCTTGTCAGCAAAAATCAACTCAAACGGCAGTAATGTCTCTCCCTGAAGTAGCAGTTCCCGCTTTTTCGGCCGATTCTGCTTACACATTTATAGAAACGCAGGTAGCCTTCGGCCCGCGTATTCCCAATACAAAACCTCATCGGGACTGTGCCGGGTACCTGGCTGCGACCCTGCAAAGGTATGGCGCGCAGGTCGAAAATCAACATTTTCAGGCACGTGCTTTTGATGGTACAATATTAAATGGTGTTAATATTATTGGTACGTATAATCCCGATGCCGGCAAACGGATTTTGTTGTTTGCTCACTGGGATACGCGTCCATGGTCCGATCACGATTCGGATCCTGCTAATTACGACGTTCCGGTGACCGGTGCCAACGATGGTGCCAGTGGAGTGGGCGTGCTCCTTGAGGTAGCCCGTCAGCTGGGTCAGCAATTGCCGTCGGTGGGAATCGATATTATCTTTTTCGATGCCGAGGATTATGGAGCGCCGGAAGGGTTCAGGGATAACGACGGTCATACATGGTGTTTAGGGTCGCAGCACTGGTCGCGCAATCCGCATCAAAAAGGCTATAAGGCAACCTATGGAATTCTGCTCGATATGGTTGGTGCCCGCGGTGCAACCTTTTATAAAGAACAGATTTCTGAATATTACGCTCCCGATATTGTTCGAAAGGTATGGTCGGTGGCTCATAAACTCGGTTTTCAGCAATATTTTATCGATCAGCCCGGTGGTTCCATCACCGACGATCATCTGTATGTAAATAAACTGGCGGGTATTCCGTCCATTAATATTATACAGTATAATCCCAAAAGCGAAAAAGGGTTTGGTGATTACTGGCATACTGTAAACGATACCATGGAGAATGTGGATCGTGCAACGCTGCATGCCGTGGGTTCAACTGTGATGTACATTATTTATAACGAAAAATAGCATGTCGCTCAAATATAAACGTATAGCGGTGAAAATCGGGAGCAATGTGCTGACCCGTGCCGATGGAAAACTGGATATCACCCGCATGTCGGCCCTGGTCGATCAGATAGCATTGCTTCATAGTAAAGGAGTCGAGCTGGTGTTGATCTCCTCGGGAGCTGTTGCGTCGGGCAGAAGCATTCTGGGTATTAATAAAAAAATGGACGTGGTCGATCAACGGCAGTTGTTTTCGTCGGTAGGGCAGGCTAAGCTCATCAACCATTACTGGGATTTATTTCGCGAACATGGAATTACTGTGGGTCAGGTTCTTACTACGAAGGAAAATTTTAGTAGTCGCCGTCATTACCTCAATCAACGTAACTGTATGCAGGTGATGTTGGACAATAAGGTTATTCCAATTGTAAATGAAAATGATACAGTTTCCGTAACCGAGCTGATGTTTACCGATAATGATGAGCTTTCGGGACTTATTGCATCGATGATGGATATGCAGGCCTTGATTATCCTGAGCAATGTGGATGGAATTTTCAACGGACCGCCCTCGGAGCCTTCCTCGGAAGTGATTCGTGAAATCAATAAAGGACAGGATATTGCCGATTTTATTCAGAGTTCGAAATCATCGTTTGGCCGGGGTGGAATGGCAACGAAGACTTCCATTGCCCGCAAGATTGCCGACGAAGGTATCGATGTGTACATTGCGAATGGTAAGAAAGACAATATTCTTCCCCTCCTGTTGGATAAAAAATCACAGGTTGTTTGCACCCGTTTTACAGCTTCTGCCGAAAATGTTTCCTCAGTAAAAAAATGGATTGCCCACAGCGAAGGTTTTGCCAAAGGAGAAGTGGTTATCAATGCTAATGCAGCCAAAGCCCTTACCGGCGAGCAGGCAGTGAGTTTATTGCCCGTAGGCGTTACCGGCATTCACGGGGAATTTGAAAAAGATGATATTATCCGGATTAAAACCGAAGAAGGAAAGTCCCTCGGTGTGGGTAAAGTGCAGTACGACAGCAATCATGCCCGTGAGCTGATGGGAAAAAAGAATGTGAAACCACTGGTACATTGCGATTATCTGTACCTTGAATAATATTATATATGAGTTGGAAAGAAAACGCTGTAGCTGCATCGCGCTCGCTGAACCTGGTAAGTGTCGATCAAATCAATGATCTGCTAACCGACTTGGCCGATGTTGCTGAGAAAAATATTGATAAACTCCTGGAAGCGAATGCACAGGACCTCGCGGTCATGGACAAATCGAACCCGATGTACGATCGCTTATTGCTGACGCCTGAGCGTATTCAGGGTATTGCGGCCGACATACGCAATGTGGCCACGCTGCCTTCGCCTCTGGGAAAAGTGCTTCAGGAGCTGCAACGACCCAATGGCATGACGATTACCCGCGTAAGTGTGCCTTTCGGGGTAATAGGTATTATTTACGAAGCCCGACCGAATGTAAGTTTCGATGTGTTTTCGCTTTGCATAAAATCGGGCAATGCCTGTGTGTTAAAAGGCGGTACCGATGCCATTCATTCCAATACAGCTATTGTTGAGCTTATTCGCCCGGTGCTGGTAAAGCATTCGCTGAATCCCGATTGTGTAACTTTGCTTCCTGCGGGGCGTGAAGCTACAACTGAATTGCTGAATGCCACCGGCTGGGTCGATATGATTATCCCGCGTGGAGGAAAAGGATTGATCGATTTTGTCAGAATGAATGCACGCGTACCTGTTATTGAGACTGGTGCAGGTATTTGCCATACTTATTTTGATGCAGATGGTTACCTTGAAAAAGGGAAGGAGATTATCTTTAATGCCAAGACCCGTCGCGTAAGCGTGTGTAATTCGCTCGACTGTATGGTTGTGCATCAGTCCCGCCTAAACGATTTGCCGGAGCTTTGTGCAAAACTCGCTACCCGCAATGTGCTCATTTTTGCCGATGAGCAGGCCTATGCGGCTTTACAACATTCTTATCCTGCCGAACTACTCCAACCTGCTACCGACGAAAGTTTCGGGATTGAATTCCTGGACTACAAAATGGCAGTTAAAACAGTTGCATCCATCGAAGAGGCTGTTGAACACATTGCACTGTATAGCTCAAAACACAGCGAGTGCATTATCAGCGAAGATGAAAAAGCGATAGCGTACTTCGACGCCATGGTGGATGCAGCCTGTGTGTATACCAATGTTTCCACTGCGTTTACCGATGGAGCGCAATTCGGACTGGGAGCCGAAATAGGGATTAGTACGCAGAAACTACATGCCCGCGGACCCATGGCTCTTGAAGGTCTTTGTTCCTACAAGTGGATTGTGAAAGGCAATGGACAGGTTCGCTCTTAATACTGAAGCGGTTACAATTACATTATTTTTTGTATTTTTTTGCGTATTTAAAAATTTTTGTTTTTCTTTGCGCTTGAGAATGAGTTAAATCTATCGCCCGGTTGACACTGATTATATCTTTTCACGACTGATTTGTGCTTACCTTCCCGTTCGTTTTTTCCGTTCTTCAAAGCCAATTTTAATTCATTTTTTTATCATTATTTTTTATGAACATTTATGTAGGTAACTTAAGTTACAGAGTACGTGAAAATGACCTGCAAGGGGTGATGGCCGAATACGGTCAGGTACAATCCTGTAAAATTATCAAAGATCGCGACACAAACAAATCGAAAGGGTTTGCTTTTGTTGAAATGGATGATGAAGGTGGAAAAAAGGCCATTGCTGAGCTCAACGGAGCTGAACTCGATGGACGTACCATGGTGGTGAAAGAAGCAACACCCAAAGCGTAATTCTTTTACTGTTGCAACTCTGTAAAACTTCTGTTGTCGTTGGGATGGCAGGAGTTTTTTAATTTAGAACACAACGATGAAATCAATTTTCGAAAACGCCTCTACTTCTGCAAAAACAATCCAGCTTATTGGGCTTACACTGTTTTCCTTTTTGTTGTTTTCCCTTGTATCGATGTTGATTACCGGCGGCGATTTTTCGTCGCTCACCTCCTTGCGCCTGGCTCAGTTGCTGCAATCGGTGGGTTTGTTTGTGCTGCCACCGCTGGTGCTGGCTTATGTCTGGAGCTCAACACCTTCTGAATGGTTGCACACTCATCGGCGACCGGAGCTGCCGGTGTCGTTGCTGGTAGTGCTCATTATGTGGTCGGCCATTCCGGCTATTAATCTGTTGGGATCACTCAATCAGCAAATTCAGCTTCCCGAATCGCTGGCCGGACTCGAGGCGAGCTTAAAAGCCATGGAGGCAGAGGCCGAAGCGCTGACCAAGCGTTTACTGACCATGAATTCTGTTGGTGAATTTCTGTTTACAATTGGTTTGGTGGCTCTGATTCCGGCAGTCGGCGAAGAATTGTTTTTCAGAGGTGTAATTCAGAAGTTAATTCACACCAAATGGGGCCCTCATGCAGCAGTATGGTTAACAGCTCTGATTTTCAGCGCTATTCATTTTCAGTTTTACGGATTTGTGCCCCGTATGATGTTGGGAGCCCTGATGGGTTATCTGCTGGTGTGGAGTGGTTCGTTGTGGTATCCCATTGTAGCGCATTTTGTAAATAATGCCACCGTTGTATTTTTTTATTATGCCGACCAACGGGGATGGATTCATTTCGACCTGGAAAATTTCGGAGGGCGGGAAACAGCTATAGCCGGATATATCAGTATTGTTGCGGTTAGTTTGCTGCTGTGGGTGTACCGGCGCAACCTCATGAACAGGCATAATTTGCAGGGCCGGTAAGTTAATTAAACGCCTTACGCCCTTCGTTCGCGTACTATCATCAGCGCTTCTTCACGCAGTTCGGAAGGTAGTTGAATTCCTCTCAGTTGCAGACTCCGTAACCATCCGGCCACATCGCTTTCGCGAAGGGTGTAGAAAATATCAGCTAGTTGTTTTTCCTGTTCGGGAGTATAGGTGGCAGGGTCCGATCCTTTCAGGCTGTCGAGTTCTTCATCGTCGTAATACACCACCACAGCATCGGGATTGAGCAACGAATCTTTGTCGCATACTTCATGGGCGCCACAGCATTCCTCGTCCATTTCGTAGTTGATTTCCACCTCGCCGGTCTGCTTTTTTCTCTTCAGCCAGGTCAGTACTAAAATCAAAGATGTGCCGGCCAGAAACAATAAAATCAATACCCACATAGTTATACACTTAATAGTTTGAAAAATCAGTGCAAAATTACTCAAAGCTGTCCGATTTTGATTAATTTTGTGAGTTAAAAATTGAAAAGTGAGGCTACATCGACCCGGATACATACACAATGCTTTGATGCTGATGGTTACCCTGCTGATTATGGGTGCTTGCTCGTCGGGAAAGAATACCTGGCGCGAGCGTGTCATTCAGTCGCTGAATACCCGTTATAATGTGTATTTCAACGGAAAGAAAAGCTACGATGAAGGTCTGAAAGCCATGCTGGATGCACACAAGGACGATTATAGCAAGGTCATCCCCATGTATCCGATCAGTGTTCATTCCAATGCGTCAGCAGCCACTTCTCAAATGACCCGTACCATCGAGAAGGCACGCAAAGCGATTAAGAACCGTTCTATCAAAACCAAACCAGAGGTGAGCTCTTCGAAACGCTCCGATCCGAA
>JAVFAG010000100.1:0-1941 GCA_034002585.1 Paludibacter sp. | reverse complement strand
CTGCACGATAAGGATACCCTGAATGCCATTGCCAGTTTTGAAAAGGCGGCGGAAGAAAGCACCCGCAATGGGATAGATAAGGCAACGACCCTGATTCGGATGGCCGATGTGCTGTATGAACGAAAAAGCTATGTTAAAGCACAGCCAGCCTACGACGAAGCATCGAAAATTATTACCATCGAACACGATGAATATGCACGTGTTTCGAAACGCTCCGAAATGCTGGCCGAACTGGTGGTGGAACATGAAATGGTGATATTGCAGGATAGTCTGCAACGCCTCTCTGCAATGAATCCTGAACAGCGGCTGGAAACGATTAAGAAACACATTGCCTGGCTCGAAGCGGAGGAGAAACGGGCTGCTGAGCGTGAAGCAGCTAAGCAGGCAAAACAGGAAGAAAATGCGATGATGGAGCCTTCGATGGGCATGCCTCCGATAGGAGGAGGCTGGAACCAGGGCAACGAGTGGTATTTTTACAATCCACAATCGATACGTTCCGGTCAGCAGGAGTTTCAGCGTCGATGGGGAAAGCGCAAACTGGAAGATAACTGGAGGCGCATGAATAAGTCGGCAGCTCTTTTTGCCGAAAATCAAGAAGTTGTTCCAGGCGATTCGCTGAATGGATTCCCGGCCGATAGTCTGGCAGCGACCACGCTGAAGGCTGCAGTTGATACCGCTGCGGCCAATCCGCGTAATCCCGAATTTTACCTGAAACAAATCCCGGAAACACCAGCCCAGATTGAAAAATCGAATGAATTATGGGCAGAGGCATTGTTCAACATGGGACAGATTTACAAGGACAAACTGGAAGACTTCCCCATGGCCATCGTCACTTTCGATGAATATGTGCGCCGCTTCAGTTCTCATCCACAGGCTTCCGATGCGTTGTTTAACAATTACCTGGTGTATCAGAAAATGAATCAGGCTCTTGATGCGGAGCGAAGCCGACAGCGCCTCATTCAGGACTATCCGGAAACGCGCTATGCTCAGTTGTTGTCGGATCCCGATTTTCTACGCAACCGCCAGTTGATGTTCGAACAACAGGATTCGCTCTATCAGCTTACCTATGCTGCGTTCAATGCCAACGAGTTTGCTAGGGTGAAAGCACTGACCGATTCCGTTCGAAGTCGTTTCCCGATGAGTACGCTGATGCCGAAGTTTTTATTTTTGCGGGCATTAGGAGTTGCCAAAACCGGCGACCAACAAGCCTTCGAAAAGGAGCTGAATGATTTGCTGGAGGAGTTTCCGCAAAGCGATGTAAGTGCCATGAGTAAGGATATGCTGGCCCTGATGAAGCAGGGGCGCGAATCGCAACAGGGAGGTTCGCACGGCTCTATCCTGGCCCGTCGCGAAGCCGAATTGGTGCAATCGACAGCGAACGACAGTCTGAAGCTGGAATTTTCGTCCGATCGAAAAGGACCACACCGCTTAGTGTTGCTCTCGTCCACTTCGCAGGAAGACCTCTTTCCGCTGCAGTTTCAGCTTGCAGTGTACAACTTCTCCAAATTTCTGATCAAGGATTTTGAAATAGTGATAGCTGCCCTTGAGCCAGGACTGAATGAAATTTCGATCTTCGATTTCGACGACCACGAAGAAACAGAGTGGTACCTTCAGTCGGTTCGCGAGGATTCGGCCGTTTCCCGCTACCTTGAAAACATGAAAGTAGAGCCTGTAGTAATCTCATCCTATAATTACAGCCTTCTGAGGTCGGGGAAAAAACTGAACGACTATAAGCTGTTTAAAGAGAAAGAGCTGAATCCGGAAGATGTAAAACAATCGGTTCAACCAAAACAAGTACTACCACAAACCGAACAACCATAAAATGAATCAAATGAAGAAAGACAGAATACTCTGGGCTGATGACGAAATAGACCTGCTGAACGTGTATGTCCTTTTTCTGGAGGAAAAAGGGTACGAAGTGGTAACGGCGACCAATGGCAA
>JAVFAG010000099.1:4080-9190 GCA_034002585.1 Paludibacter sp. | reverse complement strand
AACAGAAACAGGCCCTTATCTGGCTTATTTCGACGATTTTCTGATTGAGGAAAGTCATAATACCGCTAATAATTCAATAATTTCAAATGAATCAGTTTATAGCCTCTTCTATCATCCTGTAGAAAAAATGATACAGCTGAAAATGCATGAAGCAGGAGCTTATGAATACAAACTTTATACAGCATCGGGCATTTGCGTTGTGCATAATAAATCGAATCTATCGATTGAAACCATTTATACACATCGATTAGGTGCAGGTGTTTATGTGCTTCAGCTGATAGTTAATGACAAAATTTACAACAGCAAAATACGTATTTAAAAACAACCTCTAATATTAATCATCAACAAATAAAGTCTTGACTCTTGACTCTTTTTAAAAACACACATGAAAAAATCAATTCTAGTGCCCCTGAGCACATTCGTTTTAGGAATTTTGGTAACTGCAATTTATTTTAGTCGTCAACACGAAACTGTCGAAAGCAACCTGGTTGAGAAACTAAATCCTCTTACTACCAAGGTTGTGTACAGCATTGCCGATAGTATCACCGAAGGCTATTATTTCCCGACTCACGATAACCTGCTGGTCATGGACCGTTCGAATGCAGAGGTAAGCGAAGCATTTATTGTACAAGTGGCTCCCGGGAAATTTACCCACCGCCATATGCACGACGATACCGAACAAATCTTTTTTATTCTTTCGGGAAAAGGACGGCTGGATGTGGAACGTGGTGATAAAAAGGAGAGTTTTACTCTTCTACCGAACGATTTTGTACATGTGCCCCGCAATTGCTATCACCAAACTTTTTGCGAGGGTACCGATTCGTTGAAATACTTAGCCATTGATTGTTTTCCCAACGGACATAACCCTGCTGAGCCAAGCTGGGATTCGCATGCCAGAGCTGTGTGTGAAATGAATGGCTGGAGTTATGAGGAAGCCAGAATAAAGAAGAACTAATCAAACTGTAAACTCCTTGAATGGAGTGTTATCAGGATAACAAAAATTTGTAATCATCCGGGGCTAAGAATTGTCCTGTAAAATATTTTTGAATAATGACTCGTTCCACTTTTCAGTTCAACGTATCAGCCTCAATTATTGTCATTTGTTTGTTGAAGAGTTTCTCAACAACTGCTCAGCCTTTTGCAACAAAGCAAGCTTCATCAGATATCAGTGCAAGTGTTACAAACCACATACAGCCCATTAATTCAGATATTACTCAGCCTACACTGTTTCTGGTTCCCTATAGCCATCTCGACGATGTGTGGCGCTGGTCGTATCCGCAGGTGATTCGCGATTTTCTGAAACGAACGCTGGACGATAATTTTGCCGCATTCGAAGCTTACCCCGATTATGTGTTCAATTGGTCGGGGGCGAGTCGCTATCAGATGATAAAAGAGTATTATCCGGAAAAATACACCGAATTGAAAAAATGGGTGGCGGCAGGTCGATGGTACCCCAGTGGTAGTTCGTGGGTCGAAAATGATGTAAATGTGCCTTCCAGCGAGTCGAATATCCGACAACTATTGATGGGAACTCAGTATTTCGAAAAGGAATTTGGCAAAGAAAGTCGCGAATTTATGCTGCCCGACTGCTTTGGATTTCCTTATTCGCTGCCTTCGGTACTGCATCACTGCGGCATCCGGGGCTTTTCGACTCAGAAACTTACCTGGGAATCGGCCAATGGTATTCCGTTTAATGTAGGCCACTGGACAGGTCCCGATGGAAAATGGGTTATTGCTGCGTTGAATGCCGGTGATTACTCCCGTCCGCACAAAACCATTTATCCTACCGATAAAGCAACGCTTGAACGATTAGAAAAGAACCGGCAAGTGAGCGGATTGCCCATCGACTATTACTACATGGGAGGCGGCGATCAGAACAATGCCGACCGCGGCGGAGCAGTGCAGAAAGTTTCGCTTGAAACCTTAACCAAATCGTTGAACACGAAAGGTCCGGTGAAGGTTGTCGCGGGCAGGGCCGATGCTATGTTTACGGCCATCAGCAACGAACAGGCTATGCAATTTCCAAACTGGAACAGTGAGTTGCAGCTCATTAAACACTCGACAGGAGTGCTCACCTCGCAAGCGTATACCAAAAAAATTAACCGCGATGCTGAATTGTTGGCCGATGCAAGCGAAAGGGCAGCGGTTGCTTCGTTCTTACTTACCGGATCACGATATCCTCAAAACGTATTAAATCAGGCCTGGGGTTTGGTACTTCGTAATCAGTTTCACGATAATCTTCCCGGAACCAGCATTCCCAAGGTGTATGAACACAGCTGGAACGATGGAATTATCGCATTGAATCAATTTGCCGGGGTGTATCAGGATGCCCTGGGAGCTATAGCTCAAACTTTACAAACTGATGTGCCGGGTGTACCTTTGGTCGTTTTCAATCCGCTATCAGTCGCCCGCACCGATCATGCTGAAAGCTTTATTCCTGAAGTATTAGCTAATGCCCCTGAAGTTGCGGTTTTTGATGCAAAAGGGGTGGAAGTACCCTCGCAACTAACGATAGGATTCGATGGCAAACGCCGCATTTTGTTTAAAACGAATCTGCCTCCGATTGGAGCCGCGGTATATTCGTTGTGCGCAGCTAAACCGAAAGATATTACTAATGGATTGTTGGTAAAAAACGATTTGTTGGAAAATGAATTCTACCGTGTAAAAATTGACAAGAACGGAGATATTTCAAGTATTTTCGACAAACAACTGGGAAAAGAAATTCTTGAAATGCCCATTCAGCTGGAGTTTGGCCCTGATTTTCCGGATACCAAACCCGCCTGGAGGATTTACTGGAAAGATATTGTTAAACCCGCACGCAGTGTGGCAGCCAATCCTGTTTCGGTGAAAGTGATCGAAAATGGTCCGCTTCGGGTCGCCATTGAGATAGTTCGCGAAAACGAAGGTTCTAAAATCACCCAACGCATTCAACTTTCGGCCGGTGCCGATGGACGCCGTGTTGAAACTGTAAATCAGATTGATTGGAAAAGTCGCGGGACATTGCTCAAAGCTGCATTTCACCTCACAGCCAATGCACCCGAAGCAACGTATAATTTAGGTCTGGGTACCATCCAACGGGGCAACCGAACCGAAAAACAATACGAAGTTTCGCATCATTCCTGGTTCGACTTAACCGACAAGTCGGGCGATTTTGGAGTTTCCATCCTTTCGGGAGCCAAATACGGCAGCGATAAAGTGGATGATAACACCCTGCGACTGACTTTGCTTCACACTCCGGATACCAAAGAAAGCGTGCAGGAAGTGCTCGACGATGGCACCATGAGCGAAATGCGCTGGCAGGACTGGGGTCGGCATGAGTTCAGGTATGCCCTTGCCAGTCATAAAGCCGATTGGCGGAAGGCCAACACCCAATGGGAAGCCATGCGGTTCGAGCAGCGCCCGGCTGTGTTTGAAATGCCTCGCTACAAGGGTGGTAGCAGCTCATTTTCGTTGATGAAAGTATCGGATAATCAGGTTAATGTGCAGACTGTTAAACTGGCTGAAGATGGTTCGGGTGTAGTGGTACGTATGCAGGAGCTCCACGGACAGGCATGTCGTGGTGTGAAGCTGACACTAGCCCTGCCCATTCTTGCAGCAGAAATTTTAGATGGTGTCGAAAGACGACTAAATACACCTTTGGCAACCAAAAAAGGAGTGCTGACGATGGATTTTCAACCCTATGAATTGAAAACTATTCTATTGAAATTTAACAGAGCTAAAGCTGTTGGGAAGTCCACCCAAGCTCTGCCACTCAACTACGACACCGATATTTTCAGTTGCAACAACTACCGCGAAGATGGTTACGACGATCGTAATCCGCGCAGCGAAGGACACCGCGGCACCATGGATGGTAAGGGTGGTACCTATCCTGCTGAAATGATTGAAGATACAGTTCGACTAGGGAATGTGGCCTTTGCCATCGGTCCGCGCGGTGAAAAGCAATACAACGCAGTAGCTTGTCTGGGGCAAACCATTAATCTGCCTGCTGGAACTAAGGTGTTGCACATTCTGGCAGCTGCCGATGTCGATACGGAGGTAACGTTTACTTCCGGTGGTAAGGAATTTCCGCTCACTATAGGTGGTTGGACAGGTTATCTTGGTCAGTGGGATAACCGGGAATTTGATGGTTACGTGGCCGAGTTATCGTATTCGATGCGCAATAAATTGAAAGCGATTCAACCGGCGTATATTCGTAATCAGCGGATAGCCTGGGCAGCATCGCACCACCATCGTCCAGCCGGCGATGCCCTTTACGAATACAGCTATCTTTTTGCCTATCGCATCGAGATTCCCGAAAATGCCACCAGTATTACCTTGCCTGACTCACGCTTTGTGCGCATAGTAGCCATGAGTGTTGGCGATGAAGCGGGTGCAAAAGCGTTGCAATCGCCGTTTGAAGATTTGCAAAGAGTAGAATCGAAGAAATCTGATTTTACATCGTATATTGACCCGCGTATCGGCAATGTTGCACAATTTCTGGTGCCTACCTATCCAACTTTTCACCTTCCGAATCAGCAACTGCGCATGTTTCCGGTGAAACCCGATTATTTGTCC
The DNA here is from genome assembly GCA_034002585.1 of Paludibacter sp. Classification (GTDB taxonomy): domain Bacteria; phylum Bacteroidota; class Bacteroidia; order Bacteroidales; family Paludibacteraceae; genus Paludibacter. The sequence continues at coordinate 4,636 of JAVFAG010000099.1, read as the reverse complement.
GATCAGGTTACAGCCTGGCCGTTGCAGGTGGTAACGCACCGCGAAGCAGGTATTTTAAAGATGAAGGTTTCGTTGGGTGAAATTTCCAATAAGACATGGAATGAAAAAATGACGATTAACCATGATCGGGAAGTGGTGCGTCCGTGGCATTATTCTACTTATCTGCTAGATGATGAAATTGCTGTTAGCTTTGCTCCCGCTGCAAAAAGTGCTGTTTACAAATTTGAATTTCCCGAAAATAAGTCGAAAAATATTTTGATTTCAGGAACCACAGCCATGAAAGCTGAACAGGTATCTACGAATGGATTTACTATCGAAGAAAAGTACAGTTACATCAAAAAAGGCATAAAGCCAGATACAACGACCATGACTGTATATTGCTACGGAGAAATCTCCAGTGCCGATGGAAAGCCAATTACAACTATAAAACTAATAAATTCAACAGGAAGAATGTCGATTAGTTTGTCCGAAAAAAGTGCAAATTCAGTACAGATGAAATACGCCATTTCGTACATCAGTACCGAACAGGCAAAGTACAACTTCAGCAACGAAATAG
>JAVFAG010000099.1:0-3980 GCA_034002585.1 Paludibacter sp. | reverse complement strand
CGTGGTTACCGGGAGTATTACGACGAAAACAATGGTTGGACCTATGCCTGGCAGGTGCAACACGACATAAATGGATTAATTTCTCTGCTGGGAGGAAAAAAGGCCACCGAAGAACGGTTGGATCAGCTTTTCAGGGAACCACTGGGCATACGCAAAAACGATTTTTATGTGGATGGTTCGAATTCAACCGGAATGGTGGGGCAGTTTTCAATGGGTAACGAGCCTTCGTTTCATATACCTTATTTATACAACTTTGCCGGTGCACCCTGGAAAGCACAAAGCCGTGTTCGTTTCCTGCTCGATGTGTGGTTTAAAGACAATATTTTCGGAATTCCCGGCGATGAAGACGGTGGCGGCATGTCGGCCTTTGTGGTTTTTTCGTCATTAGGGTTTTATCCTGTTACCCCCGGACTACCAGTTTACAGTATCGTGAGTCCGGTGTTCGAAAAAGCCAGTATAGCTCTTCCCGGCAACAAAACCTTTACAGTAATTGCCAAAGGTGCGAGCTACGAAAACAAATACATTCAGCAGGCTTTTCTGAATGGCAAAGAAATAAATTCACCCTTCTTTACCCATCAACAATTGATGGAAGGAGGTACATTGGAATTGATACTTTCCAATACGCCAAATCGTAAATGGGGCATAGAATAGGTGCCAAATTGTAAAAAACAGCCTTCGATTGGTTTTTCTTCAAAAAAAACTTCATTTTTTTTTATTCCGGACTCGATTTAAGCATTAATTAAGTCCTTTTTAATTGGGTCAGCTCTACTTTTGCCCTCGTTAACTTAAAATTCACCACGATAAACAGAAAATTAATGAAAAGATATTCAGCCATACTTCTGCTCACCGGCAGCTTGTTGATCTCCATTCAGCTGATGGCCTCCAAAAAGGATTTTACACAGTATGTTGATCCGAACATTGGATACGTATCGCAGTTGTTGGTGCCCACCTATCCTACCTTCAGTCTGCCCAATCAGATGCTGAGAATGATTCCGGTGAAAGCCGATTATATTGCCGATCAGCTAACTGCCTGGCCCCTGCTTGTGGAAGCTCACCGTCAGAAAGGATTGATGCAGATGAAAGTCTCGCTGGGTGAAGTGAACAACGACACATGGAAACGTAAAATGACCATTGATCACGATTTGGAAATCGTGCGTCCATGGCAGTATTCTACTTTTTTAATAAAGGATAATATTTCTGTTAGTTTTGCCCCCTCGAAGAAAAGCGCTGTTTATAAAATTGAATTTCCAGCTGCAACTACCAAAAATATACTTCTTTCAGGCAGCGATCAAATGCTGATTCAAACTTCCGGAGAAAACACTTTTACTCTGGAGGAAACTATTTCATACATGGTGCGGGGTATTATTCCAACAGAACGAACCATGAAAGTGTATTGTTATGCCGAAGTGACAGATGAACAGGGAAACGCGCACAAGAATCTACGCTTCTCTGCAAAAAAAAACAAACTGGTTATCACTTCTGCTTCCTCCTTAAAAGAAACAGTAGTGCTCAAATATGCCGTTTCCTACATCAGCATCGATCAGGCTAAAAAGAATTTTTCCCTTGAAGTGGCCGGACAAAATTTCGACGCTATTGCTGCAAAAGGTAAATCAGCCTGGGAAAAAGTAATCAACCAAATTGAAGTAAACGGAGGTACAACAGCCCAACGTCGTTCGTTTTATACTGCCCTCTACCGTACCTACGAACGAATGGTGGATGTGAACGAATACGGTCAGTTTTACAGCGGTTACGATGGCAAGGTACATAAAAGTGATCGGCCGTTTTATGTCGACGATTGGGTGTGGGATACCTACCTTGCAAAGCATCCCCTGAATTCTATTTTAAATCCGGCCATGCAGAGTGATCAGCTCAATTCCTATGTTACCATGTATGAACACAGCGGATGGATGGCAACTTTTCCGCAGGTTCACGGCAATCATTTATGTATGAATGGATACCATACCGTAGCCTTGTTTTTAGATGCGAAACGAAAAGGCATCTCAGGTTTTAATCTGGATACAGCCTACGAAGGTATGAAAAAGACATTAGCCGAAGCTACTTATCTGCCCTGGCGTCAGGGACATAAAAAAGTGGACTTCGATCGCTTTTACGACACACATGGTTATTATCCGGCGCTTCGTCCGGGTGAAGATGAAACTGAGCCTCTGGTGGATAAATTTGAAAAACGCCAATCTGTAGCAATTTCGTTAGGGATGAGTTACGATGCCTGGTGCATGGCTCAGTTAGCAAAGGAAATGGGTAAACAGGCTGATTACGAAAAGTACGCAGCAATAGCCAATAACTACAAGAAGTTATGGCACAGCGAATTGCAGCTTTTTATGCCCAAAGACGAAAAGGGTGAATGGATAATGATTGATCCGAAGTTGGACGGAGGAAAGGGTTTCCGCGATTATTACGATGAAAACAACGGCTGGACCTATGCCTGGTGGTTGCAACACGATATTCCCGGATTAGTGGAGCTACTGGGTGGAAAACATAAAGCAGATGCCCGTCTTGATCAGTTGTTCAGAGAGCCACTGGGTATGTCGAAACAGGATTACCTCGCCCTTGCTCCCGACGCTACCGGTCAGGTGGGACAGTTTGTAATGGGCAATGAGCCATCGATGCACATTCCCTATTTATACAATTATTTCGGAGCACCCTGGAAAACGCAAAAAAGAATTCGTTTCTTGTTGGATGTATGGTTTAAAGATAATATCTTTGGCATTCCCGGAGATGAAGATGGTGGGGGACTTTCTGCTTTTGTAGTATTCTCATCCTTAGGTTTCTATCCTGTTATCCCTGGTTCACCAATCTATACCATCGGAAGTCCGCTTTTCGAAAAATCAACCATACGTTTACAGGATAATAAAGTTTTCACAGTCCTTGCAAAAGGAGCCAGTAAGGAAAATAAATACATTCAGAAAGCATTTCTGAACGGAATAGAAATAAAGACACCTTTCTTTAATCACAATCAGATTATGCAGGGAGGAACGCTGGAGCTGATAATGGCAAATAAACCCAATAAAGAGTGGGGAATAGAGTAAAAATAATGTTGACCAGAAAATTATACTACTAATTGAATTTAATCACATGAAAAAAGAACGATTTATGAAATTGAGGTTTTCTTTTCGGAGTATTTGTATTCTTGGCCTGCTGAGTTTGCAAATCGCACTGGGAAACTCATCATCCGGACTTCAGGCTCAAAATGAGAATTCAAGGCAACGAAAAATCACAGGGGTTGTCAGGGATAATACAGGGGAACCATTACCGGGAGCCAGTATTATTGTAAAAGGTACCCGACTGGGTACGACCACCGATATCAGTGGTAAGTTTACACTTGCTGCGGTTTCCGGCGAGACTGTTCTCGTGGTTTCGTTTGTTGGAATGAATACTGCCGAGGTGAAAGTGGGCAATCAGTCGACCATCAATGTAACCCTCTCTGATGGTTCAATCGGGCTTGAAGAAGTTGTTGCAGTAGGGTATGGGGTACAGAAAAAAATTAACGTAGTAGGTGCCATCGGATCCATCAAAGGGGAAACACTGCTTCAATCGGGAGGTGTGACCAATATCGGACAGGCACTTCAGGGTAAGATTCCGGGTTTAACAACAATGTATACCAACGGAAAGCCAGGTTCAACCGACATGAAGATTTTTATCCGTGCACAGGGCTCGTGGAATAACTCCGGAAAGGTGTTGGTGTTAATCGATGGTGTTGAGCGCGAGATGAACGATATCGATATGAACGAGGTAGAAAATATCTCGGTGCTAAAAGATGCTTCTGCAACTGCTGTTTACGGGGTAAAAGGTGCCAACGGCGTTATTCTTATCACCACCAAACGGGGCGAAAAGGGGAAAGCGAAGTTGTCAGTTTCAGGAAGTATGATTGCTAAAACTATCTCCAAAGTACCTACGAAATTTGAATCCTACGATGCGATGATGATTCGTAACGATGCCATCATGCGTGAGTTGCCTTATTC
>JAVFAG010000098.1:0-9352 GCA_034002585.1 Paludibacter sp. | reverse complement strand
AAAAAACGCCGGAACATTGAATTCCGGCGCTAAATTATACAAAAGATGTACTTGAAACTCTTTCTGTCAGTCTTATTTATTCCAATTTAACATTTTAATTTTAACATTTAAACCCACTTAACGCCAGGCCCTGATTTATTAAAAATTAACGTACTAAAAACCGACAAAAATGCATTAAAACCTGTCAATCCCACCCATTAATCATTATAACATTTATCATTATTACAGCACTCCCTGTGCCATCATGGCCTTTGCAACTTTTAAAAAACCTGCCACATTGGCACCTTTCATGTAATTGATGTACCCATCCGACTGACGACCATACCTTACACATTGTTCGTGAATGGCCGACATAATTTGCTGCAATTTTGCATCCACTTCTGCGGCCGTCCAGGCAATATGCATGGCATTTTGAGTCATTTCCAGTCCGGAAGTAGCAACTCCACCAGCGTTTACTGCCTTCCCGGGGCCATACAGCACTTTGTGTTCGATTAAAGTATCAATAGCTTCGGGCGTACAACCCATGTTCGAAAGCTCACCCACACAAAGCACTCCGTTTTGTATCAAAAGTTTTGCATCGTCACCGTTTAGCTCATTCTGTGTTGCACAGGGCAGGGCAATGTCCACCTTTACCTCCCAGGGTTTGCGATCGGCAAAAAATGGAACTCCGTATTTTTCAGCATAAGGTGCAACAATATCATTACAGCTGAGACGAAGGTCGACCATGTAGTCAATTTTTTCACCCGAAATACCGTTTTCGTCGTACACATAACCGTCAGGACCCGAAATCGTAACCACCTTTGCACCCAGTTCAGTCGCTTTCAGGGCTGCTCCCCAGGCCACGTTACCAAAACCGGAGATGGCGATGGTTTTACCTTTTATAGAATGACCTGCGGTTTCCAGCATCTGATTCACAAAATACAAACCGCCGAAACCTGTTGCTTCCGGACGAATCAGTGAACCCCCAAACTCCAGGCTTTTTCCTGTAAACACACCCGTATTTTCACGGGCAAGTTTGCGATACATACCATACATATATCCTACTTCACGGGCACCTACACCAATATCTCCTGCGGGCACATCCGTTTCGGGACCAATATGGCGCCACAATTCAACCATAAAAGCCTGACAAAAACGCATCACCTCGGCATCCGATTTTCCCCGGGGATTGAAATCTGAACCTCCTTTGGCTCCTCCCATTGGAAGGGTTGTCAGTGCATTTTTGAATATTTGTTCGAAGCCCAGAAACTTCAGAATGGACAAGGTTACTGATGAGTGAAAACGCATTCCACCTTTATAAGGACCTATGGCATTGTTAAATTGAACGCGGTATCCCAGGTTTACCTGCACTTCACCTTTATCGTCGACCCAGGGAACTTTGAATGTAAAAATACGGTCGGGCTCCACCAAACGCTCGGCAATCTTCATTTTTTCAAATTCAGGATGCTCATCGTAGGCCTCGGTAATTGTGCTCAACACTTCTCTCACTGCCTGTAGATACTCCTGTTCACCGGGATGCTTGGCTTCCAGCCCCTGCATGATTTTTTCAATATTCATAAATATTAGTTTTAAAAGTATGGTATTTTGATAGTAGAATGTTAGTTTTGTAGTCAGTATTAAAAAACAAATCTGATAAACGCATGAAATCACAACAGATTATGCCAATATGTAAGCAAATAACACTTACAACCCTATTAAATCATCTGTTAATCACACCAATCACTTATCAGACACCTTAAAATGCTATCATTTTATTTTCTGACAAATATAGATGTTTTTTTTGATATTTAAAACAAATGCACCCTAAATTTTTCACTGAATGAATACCATGTACCGTAATATAAAACAGCTCTATTTTAAAGACACCTCCTTCGCGGATTTAATGAAGCACCGCATCTACAATATCCTGTTGTATGCGAGCAAGTACGACTCATTTATGCTGGAGGAAGACGGACGAATTGATGAGCAAATCTTTAATGAATACACCTCGCTGAACCTGCGCTATCCGCCTCGTTTCACCCTGGTTTCGAGCGAGCAGGAAGCATTTTCCCAGTTGCGCGACCGGCAATACGATGTTATCATTTCAATGCCCAGCGGCGACAGCATCAATCCGTTTGAATGGGCCAAGGAAGTGAAAGCCCTGTATCCTGAAATCCCGATTGTGGTGCTTACACCTTTCTCCAAGTCGGTATCCAAACGTATTGCCAACGAGGATCTAAGTGCCATTGACTATGTGTTCAGCTGGCTGGGAAATCCTGATATCTTACTGGCTATCACCAAGATGTTGGAAGACAAAATGAATGTTGAAGAAGATGTGAATTCAGTGGGAGTCCAGGTAATTTTGTTTGTTGAAGACTCTATCCATTTTTACTCTTCTATCCTGCCCCATCTTTATAAATGTGTATTTAAGCAATCGCTTTCGTTTATGACAGAAGCCCTCAATGAACACGAGCAGATGCTTCGAATGCGGGGTCGTCCGAAAATTCTGTTTGCACGCACGTATGAGGAAGCAATGGCTACTTACAATAAATATAAGGACAATATGCTTGGGGTAATTTCGGATGTCAGTTTTATGCACAAAGGCGAACGCGATCGCCATGCCGGATTACGCTTGTGTGAAGCAATAAGGGCTGACAATAAATACATTCCGTTGATTATCCAGTCATCGGACAACAACAACCAGGCTGCAGCAGAGCAAATTAAGGCTACTTTCCTGAGCAAAAATTCAAAAACACTGTTGAAAGAACTAAAGGATACGATAAACTTCAACTTTGGTTTTACCGATTTCATTTTTATTAATCCCAACACCCGTGAGGTAGAGGCCCGTGTACGTAATCTTCGGGGTTTACAGGATGTGGTATTTTCGCTGAGTGATGAATGTTTACTCTACCACGTTCAACGCTATGATATTTCGCGTTGGCTTTACTCCAGAGCGATGTTTCCCCTGGCCGAATTTCTCAAAAACACAAACATCTACGATCCAGGCATTGAAGATTTAAATAAATTGCGTCAGGTTATTTTTGGAGCAATTGTGAAATACCGAAAGATAAAAAACAGAGGGATTGTGGCTGTTTTTCAGCGCGATCGCTTCGACCAGTACTCCAACTTTGCCCGTATCGGTGAAGGTTCGATGGGTGGTAAAGGGCGCGGACTGGCCTTTATCGATTCGATGATTAAGCGGAACGAACAATTGCAGCAACACGACAATGTTCAATTAATGATTCCTAAAACAGTCGTCATCTGTACCGACTTATTTACGGAGTTTATGGAGTCGAATCAGCTGTATCCAATTGCCCTGTCGGATTTACCGGATGAAGAAATACTGACTCACTTCCTGAACGCACGTATTCCCAAAGCACTGATTGCCGACTTATTTTCATTCCTGGGTGTAATTAGCACTCCAATCGCCGTACGTTCCTCCTCCTTGCTCGAAGACTCCCATTATCAGCCATTTGCAGGTGTATACTCTACTTATATGGTACCTTACAACCACGAAAGCCGTACACAAACTCTTTCGTTGTTAACCGAAGCCATAAAGGCTGTGTATGCTTCGGTATTTTTTAAGCAAAGTAAAATGTACATGATGGCCACCAAAAACGTCATTGATGAAGAAAAAATGGCTATTGTACTTCAGGAGACTGTAGGAAATGCCTACGAAAACCGTTTCTATCCGTCTTTCTCGGGAGTAGCACGCTCGTTGAACTATTATCCTATCGGAGCCGAAAAACCGGAAGATGGAATTGCAAATATTGCGATGGGATTAGGGAAATATATTGTCGATGGAGGACTTACGCTGCGCTTTTCACCGGCATATCCTCATAACATACTTCAGACTTCGAGCCTTGAATATGCGCTAAAGGAAACACAAACACATTTCAACGCCCTTGACCTCAATAACATACACTTTATTCCGCAAGTAGATGATGGCTTTAACCTCTTGAAGATAAATGTTCAGGATGCTTTGAAAGATGGCACACTGCGTTACCTGGCTTCGACCTTTGATCCCCGCGAACAGATGATTTACGATAGCCTGTACGAAGGTGGTCGAAAGATCATCACCTTTGCTAACATCCTGCAACACAATGTCTTTCCGTTGGCAGAAATCCTGAAGGAAGTTTTGCGGATTTCAGCTCAGGAAATGGGGCGCCCGATAGAAATTGAATTTGCGGTGAACCTTGACTACTCGGAAAACAAGCAGCACTGTTTTTACCTGTTACAAATACGCCCAATTGTTGATAGTAAGGAGGTTATCAATGAAGATATTGGCAAAATACCCACTGAAAACACGGTAATAAGCAGCAACAGCGTATTAGGCCATGGCATTACCAAAGATTTGTTTGATATCGTGTATGTTAAGCCGGAAGCATTTAATGCCTCCAAGAATCAGCTGATCATGTACGATATTGAGAAAATCAACAAGCAACTAGCCCTGGAAGATCGTCATTATATTTTGGTGGGACCGGGTCGTTGGGGCTCAAGCGACCCCTGGTTGGGTATTCCAGTAAAGTGGCTCCACATCAGCAACGCCATGGTAATAGTAGAATCGGGTTTATCCAACTACCGCATTGAACCCAGTCAGGGAACGCATTTCTTCCAAAACCTGACTTCATTCGGGGTATCCTATTTCACAATAAATCCCTTTCAGAACGATGGCAGCTACGATTTGGAATTTTTAAATTCGCAGCCAGCTGTTTTTGAAAATCAATACCTGCGTCATATTCGGTTCAACAGTCCGATGATTGTAAAAGCAGACGGCAGAAAGAATATCGGGGTGATAATGAAACCAATACTTTGTGTAAACGAATAATTTATGGCTACAACTCACCCCAAAGGTTTATACCTGATTTTCTTCACCGGCATGTCGGAACGTTTCAGTTACTACGGCATGCGGGCATTGTTTGTACTTTACATGACCAAAGCACTGTTTTTCGATAAGGCGCTAAGTTCGCAAATTTACGGCAGTTATACCGGCCTTGTTTATCTAACACCATTAATTGGCGGTTATATTGCCGATAAATACTGGGGCAACCGGCGTTCGATTGTGATTGGCGGATTGTTGATGGCGCTCGGGCAATTACTGATGTTTTTTTCCGGGATGTATTACCTGCAAACTGAATTGGCTACCTGGCTGATGATGGCCGGATTAGGGTTTCTTATTTTTGGTAACGGATTTTTCAAACCGAATATTTCCAGTATGGTGGGTCAGTTATATCCTCCCGGCGATCAACGACTCGATTCGGCCTTTACCATTTTTTACATGGGTGTAAATGTAGGGGCTTTTTTGGCACCGCTGGCCTGCGGTTTTGTGGGCGATACCGGAAACCCTGCCGATTTTAAATGGGGTTTTTTACTGTCGGCAATCGGGATGGTGCTGAGTGTCATTCTGTTTGTATCACTAAAAGATAAATGGATTGTGACCGAAAAAGGAAAGCCAGTTGGCATGAAACCTGCCAAAAACAAAGTCAATGAAAGTAATCAGTCTGACACGAGCTCTTCCGGCAACCTTTCTGCTCCGGGTTTCACCAAACGACATGTACTCAACTGGAGTGGGATTGGCACCTTATTACTGATTGCCTTTTACTTTTTGCTGGGCCGCGACCTTATCGGAGCTTTTGTATTTGCGCTGACCATTGCCGCACCGGGATTGGTAATCACCGACCCTACCCTTACCAAAATTGAACGAGAACGAATCTGGGTCATTTTTATAGTAGCCTTTTTTGTCATCTTTTTTTGGGCTGCCTTCGAACAGGCCGGAGCCTCGCTCACCTATTTTGCAGAAGAGCAAACCAACCGAGAATTGTTGGGCTCTGTAATTCCTACTTCCTATTTTCAGTCCATCAATGCGATTGCTATCGTTATCTTTGCCCCCATCTTTGTATGGATCTGGGGTTGGCTGGGTAAACGAAAGCTGGAGCCTGCCTCGCCCTACAAACAATCCATTGGATTATTCCTGCTGGCGATCGGGTACTTAGTGATAGCATTTGGCGTTAAAGGAGTGGAACCCGGCACCAAAGTAAGCATGATGTGGCTCATCAGCTTATACACCATTCACACCTTTGGCGAGCTGGCCCTTTCCCCTATCGGGCTGTCGATGGTTAATAAACTATCACCCGTTAAATTTGCTTCCTTATTGATGGGCGTTTGGTACCTGAGCATGGCTTCCTCCAATATATTTGCCGGAACGCTGAGCGGACTCTATCCCGAACCCATCGAACCCGGTTCAGCCATCACTCATGTAAAACACTTTATGGGTTTTGAAATCGCATCGCTGTACGATTTCTTTATGTTGTTTGTAATATTGGCAGGCGTTGCCGCTGTTATCCTGTTCTTTTTAAGCCGTAAACTGGTAAAAATGATGAATGGAGTTCGGTGAAATTTGTAATACATTCAGGATATTGCGTTCAACAGTTCTTCAATCGAGGTATAACTTTCCTTATCTATGCACCATTGATTTTCCTGAATAATAATTTTTCGATCGGCTTTTTCAACCACGGCATAGCCTGCACGGGCAAGTGCGCGAAGTGTCCAGTACAGGCGGGTTTTATCGCCTTCCAGTTCAATTTCCTTATCTAGATGATAGTTCATCGAGAAATTTCCATTGGCAGGATTAAAAAAGAAATTGGGACTGAGGAAAGCATCGCTGAAATTGCCTTTCAACACCAAATCTTCGGGCACCCCCACTTCGATACCTTTGTCGGTCATGAGCCAGATACGGTCGGCTGCCTGAAGCGCCATATCGAGTTCGTGGGTAGAAAGTAAAATAGCTTTTCCGGAACGATGTGCCAACCGGTGGAGCAAAAGCATGATTTCCACCCGGTTGGGCAAGTCGAGGTGGGCTGTGGGTTCATCCAGCATAATCATTGGCGTATCCTGAACAAAAGCCTTGGCGATCATTACCCGCTGCTTTTCACCATCGGATAGCTCAGCAAATAACTGGTTGGCTTTTTTTTGAAGATGAACCAGTCGGATGGCTTCGTCGATTTTTGCAAGTTCATCCGACGAAAGCGTTCCCCACCAGTTGCTGTACGGATGCCGTCCCATCGCCACAATTGAACGAACAGTAGCATTATCAATTTCAATGCGATCGGTAAGTACCAGCGAAATCAGTTGCGCCCGCTCTGAAGATGAAATTTTCTGAATGTTCTGCTTATTAATCCTTACCTTTCCCGACAGCGGGGCCTGCAGTCCCGAAAGCGTACGCAGCAAAGTCGATTTACCACAACCATTCGGGCCAATCAGGCACACCATCTCACCGGGACGAACTTCGAGTTGCAGACTGGCTTGAACCGTAATTATTTCTTTGCGATGGACGTATCCGATGGATAAATCAGTGGTGGTAAGTAACGACATGAATGAAGGATTTGAGCTGCAAAAGTAACTCAAATTTGTAGAATTTCCATTATTGCAGAGCTTCAAATTTAAGTGCCGCTGCACGGAATTCATCTTCGGTGGGCATTTGCAAATGTTTTTTTGTGTATTTTCCCAACCAGTTTCTGGCTTCGTTGTAAAATTGTTGATGTGTGTTATACAGTGGCGTTTTCTCTCCTTTTTCGTTGATCAGCCAAAAACCACGGTTTTTTCCATCCTTCGTCAATTCATTGTTGTACATCTCCCACCATAAAATGAAAGGTACACCCCATTTAAGTCCGGTTTTAATGACCCATTTTGCACGTTCGTTTATTTCTTCAGGCGTGCGTGTTGCAGGCTCGTTGGCATACAAACCCAGTTCGGGCCAGCCATATTCGCCAATAAACAGCCGCTTTTCTTTTATGCCCGGTTTCGGCTGAATTTTACTTTCAATGTAATTCAGATGCTCTGTCAGCATTTTATCCATTTCAGCCTCTGTTGCCGGTGGATTGGTTGCTGTATAGGCCGAAAACGACACATAATCGGGGTTGATAAAGGGTATAATACTGTTTGTAACGCAGGATTCACCTTTCACTGCCAAATCCGACAGGTTCATTTCAATATAATGATACATTTCCACATTTTCGTGGGGAATATCGCGTTTGGCATCGTCGATGGCCTGCTGACGAACGGTAAACCAGCGGGTCATACCTTCAATAGTGGCGGGATCGGCCGGTTTGGTACGATCGTAATCCCAGCGCAGGTGCCAGTCGCCCTCCCAGTTGCCCAGCATAAACACTTTCCCGCTTTTGTTATAGGTTTTCAGCAGGTAGCAGGCCAGTTCGTACACTTCTTTATACGATGCCTGTGCATGGTCGTCGTTCATACCTCCAATGAACTTTATTTGATTTTCATCTTTTTTCATTCCCGGAGGTTCGGTGGTATATTGCGAAAACTCGTACACCCAAATCTGATAATATTTGAAGTCCATATCCAGCACTTCCTTCATCGATTTTTCCTGAGCCAGAAGTGTCAGAGAGGTGATGTTTTCATCTTTTGGAATATCGTAGTTTTCCCACCAGTATCGGGGTGCCATGCTGAACTTCAGCAAATTACCTCCCATCTCCCTGATGGCTTTGGCTGTTTCCACCAAATTGGTTTCATTGGTGAACTTATACTTAGCACCCACAGTTTGGGTACCTAGTATGTAATTAAACTCATTGATTTCCTTTTCAAAAGCTGTTTTTTTGGAAGTGCCAGCCAAACAGGAACTAAACAGTACAGTAGTTAGTACTATTAATGCGTATTTTCTCATACTACAAATTTATAAAATAATGGATTGAGTTTGAATTGAATTTTGATTACGAAACGATACCAGGTAATGCCCACGAGGCAATTGCAGTTCCCTGTTTTCTCCTTCCGATAGTGAAAGCACTGCCTGCAGCCGGCCATCGATTGAATACACAACAACTGTGGAGGCAAGCTGACTATTTTCGATAATCAATCTATCGTCTACAGTCTTCACAACCGGAGCAAATTTATCTGGTTCAATTGAATTTTCATCAGTTGGAACAGTATTAAGGTACGAAGCCGACCAGGATGCATATTCCATTGAATCCGGCAAGCGGTTATTCACCATTTTATAGTTCGCTACATACTCCTTTGCAGCCTTGTAAAAATACTGAAATGTGAAGTACAAGGGTTGCTTTTCGTTCTTATCATTTATCAGCCAGAAACCCCGGTGCCGGTTGTTCGCAGTGTCAAATTCATTATTGTACATTTCCCAGTAGAGCACAAACGGACTACCCCAGGCTAAGGCTGTTCGTAAAAATTTGCGGTTGTCCGATTCGTGTTTGTAAATATCCCAGCCCGATTTTTCAAGCGAATTGCCTACTTCACCAACAAAAACCCGCTTTCCGGATATCCCGGCTTTTGGTGGCAGGTTCGCCTGTATGTAATTCAGGATGCTGTTGTACCGGCTTTGATCGAACCACTGTGCATCGTA
>JAVFAG010000097.1:6370-9608 GCA_034002585.1 Paludibacter sp. | reverse complement strand
GTCCTGTCAACATCGGCATCGGGGCGGATGGTAATACTGAAACCATTGGTATTTACACCCAAACCAATATTCGCTGCTTCTGTAATATCCGAAGTGATTTCCAGCACAATATTTCCGGCAACACCCAGAGTGTTAATATCAGCAACGGCTGCACTCAATGAGGGGTAGTTTGGAGCAACTTCTGTAACTCCAACTTTATACACACCCGACAAACCAACGGCCATGGCCATGGTTGAAAACGCTAAAACAATAGCTAAAAAAGTGATTTTTTTCATACGACATTAAATTTAATTGATGAGATTTATTTTTTCAAAATTCGTTTTGTTACAATTCCCTGTTCGGTATATATACGTATCAGATAAGCACCTGCCTGAAGCGAACTTACCTGAAGCACTGTGGTTCCTGTATTACCCGGCTCAGATACTATTAATCGGCCGTTCATATCATACAGCTCCAATTTGTCTACAACCATATCCGGGGATTCAATGCGAAGCTCTTCGTGTACGGGATTCGGATATACACGTACCGCTTCGTCAAGATTCGACACAGGTTGTTGCACTGATGTATGCATCACAACAATTTGAGACGTGGAGGGCGCTTTGGTTATAAAGCTGTTTTCAGCTTTTGGCATGGCCCATACGCCCAGTCGTTCGCTGGAATTGGAAATCACATACAGATTTCCTGCTAAATCATAATCGATCCCCACCGTATTGGTTCCCATGGCAGGTTTAATCGAATGCATCAACTTAAGGGACGGAACTCCGGATGCATTATAAGTTACTTCAAACACTTTTACCTCATTGCTGCATCCCATTGCCAGGCGTTTTCCATCGGGATGAACCGCCATACCTGCCATCACCGAATTGCCAATCAGGAGTGGTGTCTGACCCGAATTAAACTTAACTGCACCAGTTGCATCCACATTAATAAGCGATGGAATAGTAGCTGCATCTTCGGCACGGTGCTGCGATATCCACCAGCCACCCCGACCATCGGGCGCAATACACGAATTGTAGTTTTGCTGCAGATTACCATTCAACCCATCGTTATACACAATGGCATCGGGAGGTGTCTGACGGGGTGCTGTAAGCGTTCCAATATTATATTGTAACAGATTCCCCCTGTTGGTGGCTACTGCATCAACATAATATTTGTCGAAAGTAAACAGTTTGGTAGCATCACCCGTACCGGTTACCCAACAATGAGAAATTGCACCGTGAATATTCACTCCATTCAATGATGCCAGCCCTGTTGTAACGGATAATCCTGAAAATATCCTTGTAAAAGGAGCTGAAGGCTGCGCTGGATTCATTCGCCAAACTCCGGGATTGGCATCACTCCAGTCGGTGAGGTACACCAGACCATCTTCGCCCACACTCACCCGCATGGGTGAACTGGCTCCACCCCAGGTCACACCACCTGCAAAGGCGGCTGCTCCTTGGTTAGTTACATCTTCCAATGCTGAGTTCAAAATGTAAATTCCATCAGTTGTTGAACGGAGTGTTACTGCCCCGGGTACCGTTTCGGATGCGTACACCCTACCAAAGTATTTACTTTCCATTGATTTATCAACAACAACTCCACGGGGCGAATAAAACTGCATCCTCGCCAGCGCATCCGATGAAAATTTCATGGGCCGGTCGATACCCGAAGTAGCAGCTTCAATACTCCAGCTGAAGCTACCTTCCTCCAAATCAAGCTCTGCCATGGTAAAATCTTTCGAATTCACACCCTTGGGTAAGGCTCCTAACTCATAAGTTTTCGTGACCGAAGCATCTCCATTCTTTTGCACATGCAAACGGGTAGTTTCAGAAGCTTCATTCAACGTAAATTTCACACGGTATCCATCCTGTAAGGTCTCCAGACTCAGTTCCGAAGCAAAGATATTCGCTTTCACAGCAGGAGCAACCGATTTAAAACGGGCAACACCCTGTTGACTGGCCAGCATCAGCATTTCAATATCGTAACCCGTAACTTTGGCACCAGCAGCCATATAGGCCACTTTTCCCGTTGAAGCACTTTCGGTGGTATAACTTTCGGAAACCGGAACTGCCTGTCCCAATCCGTTGCTTACATTATACAAACGAAGAGTAACTGCCGAAGAGTCGGCTGCACTTTGAGGCACAGCCATCATTACACCACCTGCATGGCGGAAAAATGCATTTCCAAACGAAACTGCCGAGGGTTCAGCTGTAAATGTTCCATGCGCAATCAGCGGGTCGCGGTCGGGTTTGGCCCAGTCGAATTGAAAATCGGTAGGTTGAAGAATCTCGCTGTCCACCACAAAACGGTCGTTGCCAAACGGGGAAACGGTAAATTTTACTTTTTTACCCCAGAGCGCTTCGGTATAGGCGGTAGTATTCAACATGTACTTATATCCTACTGTTTGCTGACCTTCTTCATAATTTAAACCAACAATACGAATCTGACGGGAAGAACCGGTGGTTAGAGATGAAGTATACAACATGAATCTCCATCTGGGACCGCTTATCGCCATTGTTTCGCCCATTTCACCATTCGACCAGTTTCCCTGACTCTGGGTTTGGAAAAGAAGCGATGGCACTGCATTATCGTCGTTCCAGGTATATACTTTAAAGTAACGCCCCTGTGTTTCGGGCAAGCTGATTACATCCTTGTTACAGGCCAGCAGGTATCCATCGGACGAAAAAGCGATATCGCTTAAAGACAATTGTCCGCCACTGATACCTGTAAGATTCATTTCTGAAATAAGCGCATTCGTGGTCGCATTGATGATTAAAATCTTCGGCTCAGTGGTTAGCACATACCATTTATCGTTCCGGAACAGCACTTTACGTATCTGTGCAGTATTCAGCCAATCGGGCACCTGCGACGCAATCCGGGTAAAGGTATAGGAAGGCAGTGCAACAGCCCCTGCATCCTGAACCGGATTGGGATAATTGGGTGTGGTATCGCGTTCCACCACCAACGATGGATTCACCAGCATCATCTTAGCATAGGAAGTTACAGCAGCTGTAACCGTCACGGTCGTATCCTTAGCTGTATGATTTTCGGCCGTAATACGTAATTTATAGGTTCCCGGCTGCAATTGATGAAATGCAAACACTCCATTGTATAAGGTGTCCACCTGATACCCATTCAACGAGTCGCCGGCTGAGTTCATCAGTTTCACCCTCGCTTTGTTCAGCGGTAACCACCTGTCGTGAGTTCCTGCTTTGTAAATGTACTGAGGATGATTGATGGTTTGATTAACACCCTT
>JAVFAG010000097.1:0-6270 GCA_034002585.1 Paludibacter sp. | reverse complement strand
TGGATACATAAAAATACCCTGATCGGACGCAGTCAACTGCTGACGAATTTTACCGTTAACACTCACAGCCCACAGTGTCGATTCCACCACACGGCCTCCATCGTCGAGGTCGTTCATGCCAATAACCCAACCTGCATTGAGCCATACAGGAGCATTTAACTTACCAAGTGCAACCGGATTCTTTCCATCGGCGGTGGTAATGTAGGTTCCTCTTCCGGCGACAGTGAACAGCAATTTGGAACCATCCGGAGAGAAAGAAGGCCAGATATAGCTGGCATCGTTGCCAAGCGGGTCGAGCACTTTGCGACCCGAGGATGAATACACCACCATTTTGCGGTCTTCAATTGAAATCAGCGGTTTAAGTTCAGCAGAAGCAGCACCATTCCGTTGTAGTGCTTTCGATTTTACATATACCGGCTTGCCGGCAGCAAAAGCGGGAGCAATCTGATCTCGTGCAGGTGCAGTAAGCTGCTTTTTATCTCCTGTAGCCAGTGATACGCTATACAACGAATTGTGCCGCAAGCGATTGACAAGTTCAATTTTAGTGTACAGGATGGTACTTCCATCGGAACTCAGCTGTGCATTATAACCTGCACCAGGATCCGAACTTAGTTCCCTGACCTGTTGATTGGCAAGAAAAGCTTGTTTTAAACCGGCATAATTTGCTGAAGTTAGTAGTAGAAAAGAACCGTCGGGACTGAATTTCGGATAGAAATACCCACCGGATTCGGAAAAGGTTTGTTTACTGATCGATTTTACCAGCAGCTGTTGAGCAGACAAAGCAGTAATCACCCCTGAAAACAGTAAAAGTAGTACAGTTTTTCTCATGGTAAACACATTTAAAACGTTTACACAAAGCGACAACAACCCTTCCCGATCGATGAATAGTGCTTCATTCCTACGGGTTTAGCTGCGTCCCTCTGCAATTAGACTAAAGATTAACAATTCTAAGTAACTATGAAACAAATATAGTAAATTTTTGTTTAACAAAATGCGAAATAATTGTATATTTATGATTTAACCTGCTTTTACCGATTTTCCATCCTTTTTTTGTACTTTTGCAGCAATTTTGAAATAATAGGGTTATGAGTATAGAACTGAGTGAACAGGAAGTTTTCAGACGTCAAAGTCTGAACAGGTTACGTGAAATGGGCATCGACCCCTACCCCGCAGCATTGTATCCAACCAACGCATATTCCACTGATATTAAGGCTGAATTCAAGGATGAAGAAAGTGGAAAACCGGTATGTATCGCCGGAAGACTGATGAGCCGTCGCATCATGGGAAAGGCTTCGTTTATTGAAATACAGGATTCGAAAGGACGTATACAGGTATATGTGAGTCGCGATGACATCAGCACCGAAGAGCAGCCTGAGATGTACAACACCGTTTTTAAGAAACTTCTCGATATAGGTGATTTCATTGGTATTAAAGGCTATGTTTTCCGCACGCAAATGGGCGAAATTTCAGTTCATGCTCAGGAACTTACCGTGCTTTCGAAAGCCCTTCGACCGCTTCCAATTGTTAAATATAAAGATGGCGTAGCCTTCGATGCATTTGAAGATCCGGAGCAACGCTACCGTCAGCGCTATGTCGACCTGGTGGTAAACGAAGGCATAAAGGATATTTTTATCAAACGTACCAAAGTGTACAATTCCATGCGTGAATATTTCAACGGTATGTGCTATATGGAAGTAGAAACGCCTGTACTTCAGTCGATTCCGGGAGGAGCAGCCGCACGTCCGTTTATTACACATCACAACGCGCTCGATATTCCATTGTACCTGCGTATAGCCAACGAACTGTATCTGAAACGATTGATAGTGGGTGGTTTTGAAGGAGTGTATGAATTCTCGAAAAACTTCCGTAACGAAGGGATGGACCGTACCCACAATCCGGAATTTACAGCCATGGAAATTTACGTGGCCTACAAGGATTACAACTGGATGATGGAATTCACTGAGAATATGGTTGAAAAAATCTGTCTCGACGTAAACGGCACTACAGAACTACAGGTAGGCGATAAAACCATTTCGTTTAAAACTCCCTTCCGCCGTGTTACCATGATTGATGCGATTAAGGAACATACCGGCATCGACATCAACGGCATGAACGAAGATGAGTTGCGCGAAGTATGCAAAAAGCTTCATATTGAAGTAGATAAAACAATGGGTAAAGGGAAGATGATTGATGAAATCTTCGGCGAGAAATGCGAAGGAAATTATATCCAGCCTACCTTTATTACTGATTATCCGATGGAAATGAGTCCGTTGTGCAAACGCCACCGTACCAATCCCGAACTCACCGAGCGTTTCGAGCTGATGGTGAACGGTAAAGAACTGGCCAACGCTTATTCTGAGCTCAACGACCCGATCGACCAGCTGGAGCGTTTCCAGGATCAGTTGAAACTCAGTGAGAAAGGCGACGACGAAGCCATGCATATTGATATGGATTTTGTACGCTCACTCGAATACGGAATGCCGCCAACTTCAGGGATGGGCATTGGAATGGACCGTCTGGTCATGTTGATGACCGGTCAGCAGGCTATTCAGGAGGTATTATTCTTCCCACAGATGAAACCGGTTGTAACCAATCGTGGTGAAGAAGAAGACGCTAATCAGAATAGTTAATTAAGTCATTATGGCTGAAAGACAACGAATAGCAGTTCTTGGCGGAGGCAGCTGGGCCACAGCAATCGCCAAAATTGTGCTGAGCAATACCCCGGAAATCAACTGGTATATGCGCCGTCAGGAACAAATCGATGATTTCATCCGATTGAGCAAAAATCCATCCTACCTTACCGGAGTGAAGTTCGATACCGACAGAATTAACTTCACCAACAATATCAATCACCTGGTGGCCACTTCCGATATCCTGATTTTTGCAACGCCTTCTCCTTTTTTGAAACAACACCTTAAACGGTTGCGTCGCAGAATTGACAACAAAATCATCGTCTCGGCAATTAAAGGAATTGTTCCTGATGAAAACCTGATTATCACTGACTTTTTCGAACAGGTTTACAATGTACCTAAAGAAAATCTGGCGGTACTGGCAGGTCCATGTCATGCCGAAGAAGTGGCGCTCGAGCGACTTTCGTACCTCACTATAGCCTCCGCATCGCGGGAAAGAGCAAAAATGCTTGCACAGAAATTCTCTACCAATTTTGTAAAAACAACCACCAGCGATGATGTTACCGGAATGGAATATTCTTCGGTAATGAAGAATATTTACTCCATTGCGGCAGGCATTTGCCATGGATTAAAATACGGGGATAATTTCCAGTCGGTGCTCATCTCTAATGCCATTCAGGAAATAAACCGTTTTTGCAATGCCACCAATCCGCTTCACCGCGACATCAATGAATCGGCTTATCTGGGTGACCTGTTGGTTACTGCTTACTCAAAATTTAGTCGTAACCGCTTGTTTGGCACAATGATAGGCAAAGGGTATTCGGTAAAAACGGCACAAATGGAAATGGAGATGATCGCTGAAGGATATTACGCAACCAAAACGATTTACGAAATCAATCAGAAATACAAGGTGGATATGCCCATTGTGGATGCCGTGTATGAAATTCTCTACAATCGCAACTCTCCTTTATTAAAAATCAGAGAATTGACCGACAAATTAAAATAATCAACAACAAAGATATGGATATGAACAACATTAAATTATCGATTGATAAAGCCTATGGCTTTGTAACCAAAGAGGCCGTTGAAGGCTGGAAATCGAAAGCCGATGCGGCCAATGCTGACCTGCATCGTGGTACTGGTAAGGGAAATGATTTTCTGGGTTGGTTGAATCTACCTTCGTCGATCGACGAGGCACATCTGGCCGATGTGGAAGCTACGGCCGCTATCCTGCGTAAGAATTGCGAAGTGGTGGTGGTGATTGGTATCGGCGGAAGTTATCTCGGAGCCAAAGCCACCATCGATGCACTTTCCAACAGCTTCGACTGGTTGCAAACCGAACGAAAAAGTCCTGCTATCGTTTATGCAGGTCAAAATATAGGTGAAGATTATCTTTTCGAACTTCAGCAGTTACTAAAAACAAAGAAATTCGGTATCATTTCCATTTCGAAATCGGGAACTACTACCGAACCCGCACTGGCTTTTCGTTTGCTGAAAACACAACTCGAAGAGCAGCAAGGAAAAGAAGCTGCCCGCGACCTCATTGTTGCTGTTACTGATAAAGCACGTGGTGCACTGCGTACCCTGGCTGTACAGGAAGGTTATAAAACCTACGTTATTGAAGATAACATCGGAGGTCGCTATTCGGTACTTTCACCGGTTGGATTGCTTCCTATTGCTGTTGCCGGTTTCGACATCCGTCAGTTGGTAAAAGGTGCAGTAGATATGGAAGTGCAAACAGGGGAAAATGTTGCCTTTGAAAATAACCTTGCCTCTCAGTATGCAGCAGTGCGAAATGAGCTGTACAAGAGCGGTAAGAAAATAGAAATTCTGGTGAACTACCACCCTAAACTGCATTTTGTTTCAGAATGGTGGAAACAATTGTACGGGGAAAGTGAAGGAAAAGACAATTTGGGTATTTTCCCGGCAGCTGTGGACTTTACAACCGACCTTCATTCGATGGGACAATGGATTCAGGAAGGCGAACGTACGATTTTCGAGACAGTTATCTCTGTGAAGGAAAGCGACCACAAGGTATTGGTACCTTCCGATCCTGCTAACCTCGATGGACTGAACTTCCTGGCCGGAAAACGGGTGGATGAAGTAAATAAAATGGCCGAACTGGGTACCTTGCTGGCACACATCGATGGTGGTGTACCCAATCTGAAAATTGAACTTCCTAAGTTAAATGAATATTACCTGGGTCAGCTGTTTTACTTCTTCGAAAAAGCCTGTGGTATAAGTGGTTATTTACTGGGAGTGAATCCGTTCGATCAACCTGGAGTGGAAGCATATAAGAAGAATATGTTTGCGTTGCTTGAAAAACCCGGTTTTGAAGCCGAAACAGCAGCGTTGAAAGCGAGGTTGTAAGAAGCCGGATAAAACTAGTTAACAGGGTCGGAAAGTACTAAACACACTTCCGGCCCTTGTTTATTAATCGAACATCTGACCGGCATTATTACTTAACTGAACCATTTGGTCGTATTCTTCAGGCGACAAGTCGAGGAAGTAGTAATGCTGAGGATTTGTAGGTTGTCCGCGGTAATGCACTTCATAATGAAGGTGGGGGCCCGTCGATTTGCCGGTATTTCCCACCTTTCCTATCACTTCGCCACGGTTCACCTGCTGACCTACACGCACTCCTATCATATGCATATGAGCATAGAGTGTTTTATAGTTAAATCCGTGGTCGATCATCACCGTATTGCCATAGCCCTGGCGCCAGCCGGCAAAAGTAACCCTGCCTTTACCAGTCGCAAATATGTCGGTACCGGTAGGAGCTGTAAAGTCCATGCCTTCGTGAAAACGACGCGTGCGGTAAATCGGGTCGATACGCCAGCCATAGCCCGATGCAGTTTGCTTTAAATCTTTGTTGAGTACCGGCATAATAGCAGGAATACTCTGCAACATCTTTTCCTGATTCTGGGCCATCTTGACCAGGTCGTCGTACGATTTCGATTGAATATAAAACTGCTTGCGAAGCGCATCAAATTTACGGGTGGTTTCTACTGCTATTTCCGAATTGGTCATCGCCAGTAACTGCTTGTAATATTCGCTATCGCGCGAACCTACAGTACGAAGGGCATACGGAATGGGATCAGCCTGAAAAATTACGCGGTACAGGTTATCGTCGCGTTGCTGTAAATCGCGGAGCACCGCATACATGTCGTCCATACTCCGCTCCAGCAGTTTGTATTGTGCATGAAGACGGTTTCGTTCCTGTGAAAGTTGTTTTTCCTCGGGAGAAGCCACAAAAGTGACGAAAATAAAGAAGAAACCTGCTCCAAGCGAAACACCCGAGAACAGATGGATGAGTAAGCGTTTTACTTTATGTAGAATGGTGTGTTCGATTTCCTCGTAACTCAGCGATTCCGGGTTAAAGTGAAACTTCTTTTTGGCCATCTTTTTTCTTCAATTATAAACTTTTATCAATCGATGTGGTGCAAAAGTAATAAAATTGAAGTACTTTTGCAGACCTTTTACTGCAATTTAGATTTTATTATATGACGTCACAGGAAATACGCCAATCGTTTCTCGATTTTTTTGCTTCCAAAGATCATAAAATTGTACCTTCTGCCCCCATGGTTATTAAGGATGACCCTACCCTGATGTTTACCAATGCGGGCATGAATCAGTTTAA
>JAVFAG010000096.1:0-9756 GCA_034002585.1 Paludibacter sp. | reverse complement strand
AGCTCATTGTGATACACGCCCTGGTAACATTCAATGACCAAAACAAAGTGTTTACTTCTCTTTGTCTGAATGTTCGATTTTATCTCTTCAATAATTGATTCCCAGCCAGTAAATATTTCTCCTTCTATATTGAAAAAGGGCATCTTGTTGTAGTCAGACATTTGAATTTATTTTACAGTGATATAGTATGAATATGTTAATCGAATGAATAGATATTTTATCCGATGCAAATATCTGACTGTTTTTTAATAAAAATATATAACTTTGTTGCGATTTACTTGTACTATCTTACGAATATAAAAACAGATATAATGATACGGCAAAAAGAAGGATTTAAAGGTCAGCGATTGATAGCTATCAGTCCGGAGATAGTAAAGACTTCACAACTTAATACTCTGACAAACAGTCTTTACATAACAAAAATAGGATTCTTTCCATCTGTAAAATATCACTATAACAACAAGGAAAAGGGGGTCGACTATTACATTATTATATATTGTACGGCAGGTGAAGGATGGTACAAACTAGGAGAAAAAACCTATAGTGTAACGGAAAATCAATACATCATTCTCCCTCCTGAAACACCCTATAGTTTTGGTGCCAATGCGTCAAATCCATGGACAATTTACTGGGTTCATTATAAAGGAAAACTGGCTCCCTCGTTTTTTCATCCTTCAATCATTCCCATCAACATTGAAGCAAATCAAAATTCAAGATTACAGGACAGGATTCAGCTATTCGAAGAAATCTACGAGAATCTGGAATTAAGTTTTCAAAGCAATCATTACAATTATGCTTCCCTGTGTTTGTTTCATTTTCTTGCGTCGTTCAAGTATGTAGATCAGTTCAGACAAATTCGCAAAAAGGAAGTAAAGGAATTTCGATTTAGTGAGAAAGTAATTTATTACATGCGTGAGAATATTGAAAACACTATATCACTCGAACAAATGGCCCGGCATTTTAATTTCTCCCCATCCCATTTTTCAGCACTATTTCACGAAGAGACAAAAATGTCGCCCATTAAATATTTTATATCGCTCAAAATCGAAAAGGCTTGTCAATACCTGGAATTATCACACATGAAAATATGTGACATCCACTTGAAACTGGGATTTCAGGATGCAGCATATTTCAGCCGGATTTTCAGCAAAATGATGGGGATATCCCCTTCAAAATACAGAGTTCGGGAAATGCATATCAATAAGCTATAAATAGTATACCTACAGCGATGGTTAATGCAACTGTTTTCAGCATAGTAGTGTCATTTATTATCGACAGTAAAACTCAATATTAATCAAACTACGTAGTGTTTATTATTAAGCATTTGTTTGTACATTTGCAGGTTCTTTATCCGTAAGGATGTACAGTTTGTTTTTTGCTTTATAGAATATCGCTATAACCATGGATAATTTTGAAGATTACATTCGACAGGGAGAACCCGGCAAGGCTGAAAAAGCCAACATCTGGAAAACGGCTATCGGCTTACAACAGGTTGATGGGTTAAAACCGTCGGAATATCTTATTGCAAATGCCCGGCAAAACATTGAAGGCGATATTTCCATTGAGGAAGTAAAACAGCGCATCGACTCATATTACAAACAACACCCACCTCAAACAAACGAAGACCGCACCGAAGAAGCCGATAAAGTTTCAGCAAGGATTGCAGAAATTTTGAGTGAAAAAACATTTACGTTCTCACCGGCTGAGTACATTGCTATTCACCGAAGGTTATTTCAGGGAATTTACCAGTTTGCAGGCAAAATACGCGACTATAACATTACTAAACAAGAGTGGGTACTCAATGGAGAAACGGTTGTATATGGAAGTGCCGAAAGTCTGAAAGCCACTCTTGAATATGATTTTGAACAAGAAAAAAAGTTTGACTACAAAGGCCTGAGTCAGCAGGAGATTATTGAGCATATTGCTCATTTCATTTCCTACCTCTGGCAAATTCATATTTTTGGCGAAGGCAATACACGTACAACTGCTGTTTTTTTAATTAAATACCTGCGTACATTTGGCTATACGGTTAACAACGAGTTATTTGCTGAGCATTCATGGTATTTTCGAAATGCACTTGTAAGGGCTAATTATAAAAACTACACGAAGAATATTCATGCTACAAATTCATTTCTATTGCGTTTTTTGGAAAACCTGTTACTTGGCAAAAACTATGTTCTGAAAAACCGGGAAATGCATATTCAGCACATTGACCCTGTAAATGACCTTGTAAATGACCCTGTAATTTCAACATTAAAAAGGAACATCCTGAATCATTTAAAACAAAACCCAAAAGCAAACTACAACGAACTTGCTGATAAAACAGGATATTCTACTGCAACTATAAAAAGACACATTCAGGAGTTAAAGAAGGCAGGCATTCTTGAGCGAATCGGAAGCGACAAGACAGGTAGCTGGAAAATTGGCAAATATTGAGATTTATACAACATAAATGAAGAACACAAAAATAATTACAACCCTGGTGGTAGTAATAGCTCTGTTATCGCTGGCGGCAACTCTGACAGGCATCCTTTCGGGCATTGGCACCGATAGTTCGCACTACGTTTTCGAATCGATACACGGACAGCATGTTACAATTTTCGGGAAAGGAGTATACCGGCACATGTCGGCCGACGTAGCTATACAAGGCATAGCACAGGATTATGTAACTTTATTTTTCGGCATACCGGCATTACTATTCTCTCTCATCAGAGCCCGCAAAGGAACTCTACAATCGAAACTTCTGCTTGCTGGCATTTTAACCTATTTTTTTCTTACCTATCTGTTTTATATGAATATGGCTATGTATAATGCATTGTTTTTGGTGTACATTGCACTGACCGGCACCACATTCTTTGCTCTGACATTAACTATGCTATCCATCGAAACTGAGATGCTACCTAACTACTTCACTACATCAACTCCGGTAAAATTTATTGGTGGATTTCTTATTTTTACGGCTTCGAGCATAGCCTTGCTATGGATGAGTATAGTGGTGCCCCCCCTTTTGGATCGTACAATAATACCACAATCGGTTGAGCATTATACAACTCTTACTGTGCAGGGTTTTGATTTAGCATTGTTTCACCCGCTTACCTTTATTGCCGGGTTACTGCTAATCAGAAAAAATAAGATGGGTTACCTGTTGGCACCAGTCATGCTAATTTTTCTATCGTTATTAATGACCGCCCTGATAGCAAAAATCATTGCTATGGCAATTGCCGGAGTAAACGTTATCCCTGCCATTTTTATCATTCCTGTCATTGCTGTCATTGCAATCACTTGCGCTATCATTTTGATGAGAAACATAAAAACACCCAACTACAATGAAACACACACAGCCAACTGAAGATTCCGA
This sequence comes from Paludibacter sp., assembly GCA_034002585.1. Taxonomy (GTDB): domain Bacteria; phylum Bacteroidota; class Bacteroidia; order Bacteroidales; family Paludibacteraceae; genus Paludibacter. The sequence continues at coordinate 6,398 of JAVFAG010000096.1, read as the reverse complement.
AGCCTCAAAATTTGGCTTTTATATTTCGATGATTACTGCTCTTTTGACCCTGATTACCTTTGCACTGGCGGTAGGCACACCTCCTTTGTCGGGACCTTTTTGCACCGGCAACTGTTTTGAATATCCGTTTGCCGATATTGCCGACCGTTTTCCCCGGGATTATTACTGGATGTACCTGGCTATTCTGGTATCCTTATCGTATTTTATACTAATGGTAACCCTTTATCAGGTGATACCGCATCCTAAAAAGCTCTTTGGCATGCTGGGGGTTTCGTTTGCACTTATGGCCTCCTTAGTGCTGATCACCGACTATTTCATTCAACTATCTGTTGTTCAGCCCTCCGTTCTGGCTGGCGAAACCGATGGCATAGCGCTGCTCACACAATTCAATCCACACGGGATATTTATTGTGCTCGAAGAAATGGGTTTTCTGTTTATGATACTCTCGTTTTTTGCCCTGTTCCCCGTTTTTAATGGGTCATCCCGACTCGAAAAAAGTATCAAATGGACCACGATAATCAGCTTTGCGCTGGCTATTGTTGCGTTTACATGGATTTCCATGGCTTATGGGATACACCGGGAGTATCGTTTCGAAGTTGCTGTGATCTCAATTACCTGGTTTGAATTGATTATCGTAAGCATTTTGTTGGCCTTTTATTTTAAACAAAAAAACCATTAGACTGAATAGGTTTACTGGTAGAAAAGAAAAAAAATTCCTTACCTTTGACGGGAAGAATCTGGATTTACAACAACCTATGACAACTTCGCTCTATCTCGAAAACATCAATTTGCGTTACAAGTTGGGAAACGCCACCGAACACACTTTTCGGGGAGACTTACAGCAACTTATCGAAGCATTGGTTCCGACCATCAGGGCTACCAACGAGCCGAAAAGACAAAGCTGTGGTGCTCCCGATTACATTCTGACGCATAAAGATATTCCCATAGGTTATATTGAAGCAAAAAACATTGGGGACCGTGACCTGGAAGGAGAAAAACTATCAGGCAACAAAGAACAGTTCGACCGCTACAAGTCATCGTTAAACAACCTGATTTTTACCGACTATATCAACTTCCTGCTCTACCGCGATGGAGAGTTGGTATCCAAACTAGCCATTGGCGAAATTACGGATAAAGGCATTCAGCCGCTGACTCAGAACTTTGCTCCGTTTGAAAACTTAATAAAGGATTTTTGTTCGCATCATGGCCAGACCATTAAAAGTTCGCAAAAACTGGCCGAAATGATGGCCGGAAAAGCCCGTCTACTGTCCGATGTGATTGAAAAAGCCCTGAACAATGATGAAGAAAACAGCGAGGTCAGTTCGCTGAAAGATCAAATGAATGCTTTCCGTGAAATTCTGATTCACGACATTACTCCCAAAGGATTTGCTGATGTGTACGCGCAAACTATTGCTTACGGCATGTTTGCAGCAAGGCTACACGACTCTTCCCTGCCTACATTCAGCCGACATGAGGCAGCTGAGTTGATTCCCAAATCAAATCCTTTTCTTCGCAAACTTTTCGGGTATATTGCAGGAATCGATGTGGACGACCGCATCAAATGGATAGTGGACGACCTCGTGAGTATTTTCCTGGCCTGTAATGTGGAGCAAATGCTCAAAAACTACGGCAAGAGCACTAAAATGGAAGACCCGATTATCCATTTTTACGAAGATTTCCTGAGCGAGTACGACCCCAAACTTCGGAAAGCACGGGGCGTATGGTACACGCCGGCACCTGTAGTCAATTTTATCGTTCGTGCTGTCGACGACATACTAAAAACCGAGTTCAACCTTCCGCAGGGATTAGCCGACAATAGCAAAACAATAATTAAAGTAAGTGAGCAGTCAACTGATAAACGGTATAAAAACAATATCAGAACTATAGAGCAGGAAGTCCATCGTGTTCAGTTGTTAGACCCGGCAACTGGTACAGCCACGTTTTTAGCTGAAGTTATTAAACACATTTATAAAAAGTTTGAAGGCCAACATGGCATTTGGAGCACTTATGCCGAGAACCATCTTATACCACGACTCAACGGCTTTGAGTTACTTATGGCGAGTTACGCAATGGCTCACTTACAGCTGGACTTATTGCTCAAAGAAACCGGATTTAATCCTACGCGCGAACAACGCTTCCGCGTATTTCTTACCAATAGTCTCGAAGAACATCACCCCGACACAGGAACGCTGTTTGCAAATTGGTTAAGTACCGAAGCTAATGAAGCCAACTTTATAAAACGTGATACACCTGTAATGTGTATTATCGGCAATCCTCCTTACAGTGGGGAAAGCGCTAATAAAGGAGAGTGGATTATGCGTTTAATGGACGATTACAAACTTGAACCTGGTGGAAAAGTGAAACTGAAAGAGCGTAATCCAAAATGGATCAACGACGATTATGTGAAATTTCTTCGTTTTGGCCAGTATTATATTGAGAAAAACGGAAGCGGAGTATTGGCTTTTATTAATCCGCATGGTTTTCTCGACAATCCTACCTTTCGGGGAATGCGGTGGAATCTGCTGAAAACGTACGATAAAATCTACACTATCGACCTGCATGGAAACAGCAAGAAGAAAGAAACCGCACCCGATGGCACTGTGGATGTGAATGTATTCGACATACAGCAGGGTGTCAGTATCAATATATTTGTAAAAACGGGCAAGAAAAAGCCTAACGAATCAGGCAAGGTATTTCATTACGATTTATTTGGTAAACGCGATTTAAAGTATAATTTTCTAAGGACTAACTCCATAAAAACAGTACCGTTTTGTGAATTGCATCCTGCAAAGCCCAATTATTTCTTTGTAAAAAAGGATATTGAAGAACAGAATCAATACGAAAAGGGCTTTGCCATAAATGAATTATTTCCTGTTAATAGTGTAGGGATAGTAACCTCAAAGGATGCAATTCTAATAAATGAAAACAAAAATTTATTGCTTCTGAACGTACAAAATCACTATAAAATTATTCCGGATAAAGATTATATTAAGCCAATTTCATATCGACCTTTCGACAATAAGTTAGTGTATTTTGATGAAAAACTGATAGAAAGATCAAGATGTAAAGTAATGCAACATTTTTTGAAAGGGGAAAACCTGGGGATTGTTTCTGCGAGACAATGTGTTGGCGATTGGAAATATGTTTTTATAAGCAAAATGATTGGTGAGTTTAATCTTACTGGAACAGCAGGCCGATTCGGTTCAGGCAATTATTTTCCTCTATATATTTTCAAGGAACATAACGAAGGAGAAAACAAAAAACTCTTTACTGTAAACGAAGACCTGACTTCATACGGCGACAAAGAACTAAATAACCAGAGTTTAGTATCCGGGGAACCTCAGTTTGCATATCGCAATTTGCCGTATCGTCCCAACTTAAGTCAGAAGGTAGTGCGGGCCATCGAAAAAAGTGTAGGCATATCCTTTATCGTTCAACAGTATATAACAAGTAATGAAGAGTTTGGAGAGGTTGATATCCTCGATTATATCTATGCCGTTTTGCACTCGCCTACCTACCGCGAGAAATACAATGAATTTCTAAAAATTGATTTTCCACGGGTTCCTTTTCCAAAAAACAAGGAAACATTTTGGCAGTTGGTGAAACTTGGTGGTGAAGTCCGACAAATTCATCTGCTCGAATCGCCACTCGTTGAAGACTTCATCACTCAATATCCTGTTGATGGAAGCAATGTGGTGGATAAACCCCGCTTTCAAACCTATGAGTATGCGCCGGAAGTACCTGATGAAAATGGGAATATCGTTTATCCTGATTATTTAGGAGCTGTGTATATCAACGAAAATCAGTTTTTTGCTGATGTGCCGACTTCTGCATGGGAATTTTACATTGGTGGTTATCAACCTGCTCAAAAATGGCTCAAAGACCGTAAGGGCCGAAAACTGGAATTTGAAGATATACTGCATTATCAGAAAATCATTGTAGCCCTGTCTGAAACCAACAGAATTATGAAAGAGATTGATACGATTGAAATTGAATAAATTATGAAAACCACTATGGGATATCTGATTTAACATCTGACTAATGAACCATTATAAACACTGTGATAATTATGCAAAATCTAGTTGAAAATCGAAAACCAGGCTCTGGCTTTACTTTGTCATCCTTGATTCTAACTCTACCTTTCTTGCTATTAATAACCGTTTTACAAAGTTGTAAAGATGAAGTAGCAGAAGTGGAAAAAAAGATCACCACGTACCCGGTTGTTTACACCAGTATTCCTGTAAATGATTATACTATCAGAGCATATACAAGGGATGGTGAAATCACGGATTCTGCTACAATGAATTATATCAACAAAAAATATGGTTATCTGCTGGCAGGAAAAAATAATTATGATTCAAATGGAGCAGTGGTTATAAGCTATTTAAGTACCGATAAAGTTGAATTCCGCAAGTTGAATCCTTCGATGTTGGATACATTTACTGTTGTTAAAAAGGGAAATCTGATTTATCTGGAAAAGAAGGATACGATCATCTTACCTTATAGCTTCGAATATGAATTGTATTTTTTTAAAAACATGTTCAGGTATAAACCTTTGTATTATGAGGAAATTCCGGTTCCATTATCTTCAGGCTATACAAAGGCTGCCAAATATAAGCCCTGCTTGATAGTCAAAACGGCGAAGGATACCCTTATTTTGCCAATGTTGGATTTAATCTACAAACTAAACGATCTTTATAATTACCTTCCTGAAATAAATAATGAATTATGTACCGACTCATTACATAATTTGTACGGTAACGGTTACGACACCCTAATCATAAAGGAATATTCGATACGATTAAAAAAGCAAATACCAGTCACGAAAAAATAAATATTTGTTGATAGAGTTAAATCAGAACACGAAAAAACATCACCATGAAAAACTATCTTTTACTTTACTTTTTTGTCTTTTCTGCTCCCCTATTCAGCACTTCGTATTTCCCGATAATCAGTGAAAATGCAGAGTGGCAGGTGCTGCATACCACCTATCCCTATCAGTTTCAACTAGCTAAATCCTATTCACATCAGGTATATACCTTGTTTGGCGATACCGTAATTGAGAATGTTACCTATAAAAAAATCGTTTTAAAAACGGAAGCAAACGGACAACCGCAATACATTTACTTCGGGGCTATCCGCGAACAGGATAAGAAAATCTATTACCGGGGGAATGGTTATTTCACTTCTTCCGCCTATATGCCGGCTGGTCAGGCGAAAATCAATAAGGCTTCCGATTGTATGAATGCAGAAAATTGGGATAATGAGGAACTGCTTTTATACGACTTTACTGCAAAAAAGGGCGATTTTGTGAAATGGGGATACGAAATCAAGCAGGTTACAGACGAGGATTCAGTGCTCGTGGGCACTAGCTACCGCCGTCGGTTGCGACTGTCGGATGGAGAAGAAATCGTGGAAGGCATTGGTAGTGTAGTGAGAGGGATGCTTTCATCGGTATCTCCTATGATAACATGCAGCGATTATTCCTACAACTGGGAGTTTGAAGGTTATCGCAAAAACGGTGTACTGTTGTACAAATCTGCAAAGAGCAATTCCTCAACGGGTTATCAAACCGTTTACTCGCACCGCAAAGCATATTTTGCTACTGATAATTATGCCATCACCACATTCAAATTGGACTCCAGCGCCTTTCTCAACGATTCGGTGTTTTATCCTGTACGCACCGCCCAACTCATTGGTAACGATTGTTACGATCCACAGGGTGCTGGCTGGGCAGGCAGAAAAATCGTTTTCGATAAGGGCTGGAACTACTTCTTTAATGCTACCAACGACACGCTGAAGATTAAAACCGATGCGGTTCTGAACGAAAGCTGGACGCTTTATCAACAGAACAATACGACGATTACAGCCACGGTAACCCGCTGGGATACAGTCAGCGTGCTCGGAGTTCTCGATTCGGTTAAAACCATCACTCTGCATGTTTTCGACCCAACCATGAAGCCGATGCCTCATGATCTGGAGAATGCAACCTTCTCCATCAGCAAGAAGTACGGCTTCACAAAAGCCCTGAATTTCACCTACTTCCCTGAACAAAGCTTTACATCCATCTCACCCGAAGCTAAGGAATTTCACCTGATTGGCCTTACCAATCCTGCACTGGGCAAACAGAAGCTGAAGTGGTCAGAGGTGTTTGATTTTCAGGAAGGTGATGAGTTTCATTACCACGAATACTCCACCAGCTTCCCACAACTGGGCAGTACACGGGAACTCTTCTACACCCTCCGGATTGTAAAACGCGAAAACTTTACCAATTCCATTCGGTATACACGGGAGGTGAAGATGCTTCGCAAAATTCGCCAAAGTTTTGAAAGCGATATTGTCACCACCTTCAGTCAGTATCAGGACACGAGTCTTATCGAGCCTAATCCGGCCTTTGA